>JAGCLI010000307.1 GCA_017647065.1 Bacteroidales bacterium | reverse complement strand
TACGAAGCTGGACAACGACTATTTGGAGAAAACAAGGCATTGGAAATGAGAGATAAACACGAGATTCTTCCAAAGGATATACGTTGGCACTTTATCGGTCATTTGCAAACAAATAAAGTTAAATACATTGCACCTTTTGTTGAATTGATTCATTCGGTTGATAGTCTTAATCTTTTAAAACAAATCAACAAAGAAGCTATAAAAAATAATAGAGTAATAGATTGCTTGTTACAAATAGACATTGCTCACGAGGAAACAAAGTTTGGCTTAGAGGAAAATGAAGCTGAGGAGCTTTTATCAAGTGAAGAATTTGCTGAATTAAAGAATGTAAGAATCTGTGGCTTAATGGGTATTGGTTCTATAACAGATGACAAAAACAAAACAAAGAAAGAATTTAATAATTTAAAGAAATATTTTGACGAAACAAAGAATAAATTTTTTAATTCAAAGAGTTATTTTTGCGAACTTTCAATGGGAATGTCCCAAGACTTTGAATTAGCTATTGAAGAAGGTGCAACCTTGGTTAGAATCGGTAGTTCAATTTTCGGTGCAAGAGATTATGCTTCAAAGAATTAAGCAAAAAGATTGTTTTTTGATTTAAAAGAATTGTCGCAGTTTGAAAATAAATTAGTACTTTTGTAAAAAATAAATCATAAAAAAAAGAAAGATTGTTATGGATTTTGGAGAATCAAGAGAGAGAGAAAGAGAAGATGTTTTTTCCAAAGCAGTTAAAGCAGGAAAAAGAACTTATTTTTTTGATGTAAAGGAAACTAAACAAGGCGAAAAGTACCTTACTATCACTGAAAGCAAGAGAAAATTTAACGGAGATGATGGTTCTTTTACTTACGAAAAGCACAAAATTTTTCTTTACAAAGAAGACTATGCTAAATTTCAAAATGCATTGAACGGAGTTATCAATTTCATTGAAACAGGTGAAGAACCTATTTTTGAAGATGACATTTTAAATGCAGCTGAAGAAGAATTTAATGCAGATATAGAAAACATTAAGTTTGACTAATTTAGTAAAAATAAAATAAATAGAAAGCTGCTTTTTTTGCTTAGCAGCTTTTTTTTGCAAGAAATTTAAGATAATATAAATGGGTAAAGTAATAGCTATTGCGAATCAAAAAGGTGGTGTAGGGAAAACAACAACTGCTATTAATTTAAGTGCAGCCCTTGCGATATTAGAAAAAAAGACTTTGTTGATAGATGCAGATCCTCAAGCAAATGCCTCATCGGGCGTTGGTGTTGAACAAGAGCAAGTGCAGTATTCTATTTACGATTGTTTGATAAACAATATTGATGCAAAACAAGCAATAATAAGTACCTCTACTCCTAATTTGGATTTACTTCCTGCAAGCATTGACCTTGTAGGAGCAGAAGTTGAGTTACCTAAAATGGAGGATAGAGAAGAAAAACTCAAACAAATTATTGCTCCGATAAGAGAAGAGTATGATTATATCATAATTGATTGTTCTCCTTCATTGGGTTTAGTGACAATAAACGCCTTTACAGCTGCAAATAGCGTTGTTATACCGGTTCAATGTCAATACTTTGCCTTAGAGGTTTTAGGAAAACTACTACACACTATTAATATTGTCCTAAACAGACTAAATACTGAATTGGAAATTGAAGGAATCCTTCTAACGATGCTTGATGCAAGATTAAGACTTAATAGACAAGTTGCAGAAGATGTAAGACATCATTTCAAGCATATTGTTTTTGATACGTTAATCTACAATAACGTTAAATTAGCAGAAGCTCCAAGTCATGGTAAAAGTGTGATTATGTATGATGCAAGTTCAACAGGAGCAGTTAATTATATGAATCTTGCAAACGAAATAATAGAAAAAAACGCTACTGAAACAAATTAAAATAACAGATTGATATGGCAATAAAAAAAGGTCCCGCATTGGGAAGAGGATTAGAAGCTTTATTGGGAAACATTGACACAAAAAGCTCCACTGATAACAACAAAATAAGTTCTGTTACAGCGGAATTGTGTTATATTCCTATTGAAAAAATAGATCCAAACCCTGATCAACCACGAAAAGAGTTTGATCAAACATCTCTAAATGAACTTGCCCAATCAATCAAAGAAAGTGGGGTTATAGTACCTATTACAGTTAAAAAAGAAGGAGAAAGATATATTCTTATTGCAGGAGAGAGACGTTATCGTGCAAGCAAGATTGCCAACCTAAAAGAAATACCTGCTTACATTAAAATAGCGACTAAGCAAGAAATAATGGAGATGGCGTTGGTCGAAAACATACAAAGAGAAGACCTTAACGCAATTGAAATAGCTCTTTCTTTAAAAGCATTGATTGAAGAGTGTAATCTAACACAAGAAAAGATGAGTGAACGCATCGGAAAGAGCCGTTCATCAATAACAAACTATTTAAGACTTTTAAAACTTCCCGCTGAAGTACAACTATCTCTTCGTAACAATCAAATATCTATGGGACACGCTCGTTGCTTAATTAACATTGAAGACGAGTATGCTCAAATAAATATTGTCAAAGACATAATAGAAAAAGAACTTTCGGTAAGACAAGTAGAACAAATCGTAAACAGACTGAAAGAAGAAACTAAAACACAGCCAAAAAAGAAAGAAAAAAAAGCCCTACCTGACTTCCATAAAACGCAAAAAGAAAATTTGACTAAAAGATTAGAAACAGATGTAGAAATAAATCGTTCACAAAGAGGTAAGGGAACAATAACTATATCTTTCAAAAACGATACTGATTTTGAAAGAATCATCTCTTTATTGGAATAAGTTAAGGTAATAATGAAAAAATACATTATTTTTTTGCTGTGTCTTTGCTTTTGCTTTTCGTGTTTATTTGCACAAACAAAGCCAAAGGCTCATTCGGCAAAAAAAGCAAGTTATTTATCAGCATTTTTACCAGGAGCTGGACAAGTATATAACAAACAAGCTTGGAAAATTCCTATAATCTATGCCGGTGCGGGAGCAGTTACTTATTTCGCAATTACCAATTATCAAAATTCTATCAAGTTTAAAACAGAGTATTACAACAGAATTGAGGGAAATACTGCTAATTTGCTAACCGATTACGCAAAATATAGTGATGAAAGCATACTTTCGCTTTATGATGCCTATAATAAAAACTTTCAACTCAGTCTTGTAATAGGTGCAGCTGTTTATTTACTAAACATAATTGATGCAATGGTTTACGGACATCTTTATGAATTTAATATAGACGATAATTTAAGTGCAAGAATAAGTCCTTTCTATCTTCCTGCGACAAATTTCACAACACACAATTTTGGAATAAATTTAAGCATACAAATAAAATAAACATATAAACAATGAGAACACTTATTACAAATATTAAAAGTTTAGTTCAAGTAGAAGAAACTCCAAGAATTGCAGTATGTGGTCAAGATATGTCTTCGATAAATTGTATTGATAACGCATATCTAATCATAGAAAATGATAAAATCGTTGATTTTGGTCAAATGAGTCAATTGCAAGACACTAATGCTGAAAAAATAATTGACGCAAAAAATCGCTTTATCTTACCTTCATTTTGCGATTCTCATACTCACTTGGTTTATGCTGGTTCAAGAGAAATAGAATACATTGATAAAATCAAAGGATTAAGCTATGAAGAAATCGCAAAACGTGGAGGAGGAATCCTAAATTCTGCAAAACGTCTTCAAGAAGCAAGTGAAGAAGAATTATATGAAGATGCAATGCAACGTTTAGAAGAAATAGCATCTTACGGAACAGGAGCAGTAGAAATAAAATCAGGATATGGATTAACAACAGAAGCAGAACTTAAAATGCTTCGAGTAATTAGAAAGTTAAAAGAAAACTCTCCTTTAACAATCAAAGCAAATTTCTTAGGGGCTCACGGAGTTCCTTTGGAATATAGAGGAAAACAAGGAGAATTTGTTGATTTAGTAATTAACGAAATGATACCTCTTGTTGTAAAAGAAAACCTTGCTGATTTTATTGATGTATTCTGCGACACAGGATTTTTCACCGTAGAGGAAACTGATAGAATGCTTTTTGCAGGTGTTAAGAATGGTTTAATTCCTAAAATACATGCAAACGAATTAGACTACTCTGGCGGAATTCAAGTAGGAGTTAAATACAATGCTTTATCGGTTGATCACCTTGAATGTGTGGGAGAAGAAGAAATTCAATGTTTAAAAGCTTCTCAAACAATGCCTACAATTCTTCCTGGTGCAGCATTTTTCCTAAATATGCCATATTCTCCAGCAAGAACAATGATTAACGCCGGGCTTCCAATAGCAATGGCTTCAGATTTCAACCCTGGCTCCTCTCCAAGTGGAAATATGCAAATGGTATTAACGTTTGCATGTGTTAATTATAAACTTACACCACAAGAAGCAATAAATGCAACTACAATAAACTCTGCTTATGCAATGGGAATCAGTCAAACACATGGCTCAATTGCAAAAGGCAAACAAGCAAACTTCTATATAACAAAAGATATTCCTACAATAGAATACATACCTTATTATTACGGAACAAATAAGGTAGATAGAGTATTCTTAAACGGTAAAGAACAATAGAGATTCTTTTATTTTTTCTTCTTTTGGACAGAAAAGCCAAAGAAACCTAATTGTTCACCTATGGAATAATACTTTCCATGAGAATAAGTCATAAGTTTAGCGGATTGAAGGTCAAACAATCCGCTTTCTTTATTTATATACTTTTCATCAGCGTGCACTCCAACAACATTTGCTATAAACATATCGTGAGAGCCCAATTCTTTAATTTCAACAACCTTACACTCAATACACAAAGGGCTTTCATCAATCATTGGAGCATTAACATTAGGGGCTTTAACCGCAGTAAGCTTCATTTCTTTGAACTTATTAACGAGTTTTCCTGACTTAACACCACACCAATCTGTTTGTTTAGCAAGTTTTTCTGTAGTTAAATTAAGAACAAATTCTTTGGTACGAGAAATTATTTCATGAGAATATCTTGATTTACGAAGACTTATATAGCACATGGGAGGATCTGAGCAAATTGTTCCTGTCCAAGCAACAGTTGCAATATTATATTCTTCAGGTGATTGACCACAACTAACCATTAAAGCAGGTAAAGGATAAATCATTGTACCGGGTTTGAAACTTACTCTACTCATTTTTGCAAATCATTTGAAGTTATTACTATTTTTTCAGGAACAAATTTAGAAACATCTCCGTTGAAACTTAAAATTTCTCTTACCAAAGACGAACTAATTGCAGCATCATCTGGTTTGGTTAAAAGAAATATTGTTTCTATTTCACTATCCAATTCTTGATTTATGCGAGCAATATTTCTTTCATATTGAAAATCCACTGAAT
>JAGCLI010000306.1 GCA_017647065.1 Bacteroidales bacterium | reverse complement strand
TTTAATTTGAATTCGTATGTTGTGGCTGTGCCATTCCATGTGATTTCTGCTGAGGTTTCTGTTATGTTGCTTGCAGAAAGGTTAGTTGGTGCATCGCATGGCTCTGGTGTTACAACTTCTTCAAGGGTTGTGAAGTTTGTTGTTACCCATGCTGATTGTTGGTCTTCACATATTGCTCTTACTTCTACTGTGTAGGCTGTGTTTGCTGTTAGGCCTGTTAATGATTTTGTAGTTGTTGTAAGGGTTTCTGCTTCGCCTCCGTTTAATTTGAATTCGTATGTTGTGGCTGTGCCATTCCATGTGATTTCTGCTGAGGTTTCTGTTATGTTGCTTGCAGAAAGTGCTGTTGGTGCATCACATGGTTGAGGTTCTTCAGGGTCTGGATCTGTGCCGCCTTGTTCACCTACTTCTTCTACTAATACATTATCGACAATAGCTCCTGGTTGATTTGATGTACCACCATCGTTTTTCCAAACAAGAACAAGTTTTCTTAATTCGTTTGGTGAGTTAGCTAATGTAACACTCATATTTTGTGTTCCAGAAATTTGATTAACGAAACGATAGTTCGATGTTCCTGTGTAAGTATTCATTATCACATTTGGAGTGAAGTTATTTGATCCATAGTATGCAGTGCTTGCAGGAGTGTAAACTGTATCAGCAGGCAACCAATATACTTTCAAATAGTCATAAGTACTTTCTCCTACTAATGTAAGGTCAAAACTAATTCTTACTGAATCTGCTTCGCCTAATTGGAATAATTTTTCTGCCACTACAACACTTGCTGTATTTGCATATCCTGCTGTTGCTCCATTATCAGAAGAAATGTAAAGTTCTCCACTTGTTGCTCCTGAAGGTGTTCCAACATACCATTTATTTACACAAGTTCCATTTTTCAATAACCAACCATTTGTTCCTTCTTCTTCAAAGTCACAAGAGTATGGTAATTCAACTGATTCTTGTAATGTATAGAATGAAATAGTATCTGTTGAAGCAGATTCTTCTCCTCCACAATTTGTTGTTACGTAAACTTGATACAATTCTGATTGTGTTAAACCTGTAAGTTCAATTGATGTTTCACTTGCCATAAGTGATGAGAATTCTTCTTCACTACTTGCCTTGTAATATACATTCCAAGCAGAGTGTGATTCATCATTGTCTTGCCAAGAAATTGTTGCAGAAGATTCTGTTATTTCTGATGCAACTACTGATGCTTCCACAGGTTTTGTACAAGTGATTTCTTCTCCTATTGGCTCAACCATTATATTATCTATAATAGCTCCTTGTTGGTTTCCTCCACCGCCATCATTCTTCCATACAAATACAAGTTTTCTTAACTCATTTGGATTGTTTTCTAATGTAACACTCATATTTTGTGTTCCAGAAAGTAAGTTAACAAAACGATAGTTTGATGATCCTGTGTAACTATTCATTATCACATTATTAACATAACCACTATTTCCATAGTATGCAGTGCTTGCTGGATAGTAAGTTGTATCGGCAGGTAACCAATAAACCTTTAAGTAGTCGAATGAACTTTCTCCTCCTACTGTAAGGTCAAAACTAATTCTTACAGAATCTGTTGTTCCTAATTGGAATAATTTTTCCGCCACTACAACAGATGCAGAGTGAGCATAAGTTGCTGTTGTTCCATTATCATTTGAAATGAATAACGAAGAACTTGTTGCTCCTGTTGGTGTTCCAACATGCCACTGATTTACTAATGTTCCATTCTTTATCAACCAACCATGATCTCCTTCTTCTTCAAAGTCGCAAGTGTATGGTAATTCAACTGATTCTTGTAATGTATAGAATGATTCTGTATATGTTGCATCTGATTCAGAGTTGTCACTACAAACTGTTACTACATAAACTTCGTATGCAACTCCTGAAACTAAATCTGTCAATTCAACTGTTGTTTCAGTTGTTGTAACTGACAAGAATTCTTCTTCACTTTCTGCTTTATAATATACAGTCCAAGTAGTATTGTTTTCATCTGAATCTGTCCAAGAAACTGTTGCTGTATTTTGTGTAATTTCACTTATAGTAACTGATGCAGGATCTGGTCTGAAACATGTAGGTATTTCAACAATAGATAAATTATCCATATACACGCTTGTACCAACCACATCTTGTCTTACAAATGCTAAACGATATGTTGCTGGTAAATCAGCAAGTATATATTCATATTCAGCAAATGTTGTAGTTAAACCATCTATTGTACCTATTGTTACAAAGTTTGCTGTGTCTGCAAGTCCTGTAACGTCTCCATGAGTTGTTACGTCTAAATATCTAAGTGTTATTCCCGGTACTGATGTTGTTGAAGAAACTTTTGCAAAAAATCTTAAAACTGCTCCACCTTCGTTAGATATAACAGGAGTTACAATCCAATCATTATTTCCTGGTGAGGTTGATGTAGCAGAAGAATAAAGTGATGCTCCTCCTTCATAAACATACGATGCTGTTGTTGTACGTTTCCAAATATAAGATGTAGAACTATATCCACCATTGTAGTTTAACCAACAAGCAGGTGCTTCTGCATTACTTAAACCTTCTGTAACGAAAACATCTTCAAAACCTTCAAAGAAAGGAAGTTCTGTTATATAATCACAAGAAGTCATAAATGTAGCAATTACTGTTGGTTCTGATTCTTCATCTCCACAACTTCCAACTACATAAACATCATAATAAGTATGAGATGTTAAGTCTGTTAACTCTGCTGTTGGTTCAGTAGAAGAAACCATTTGATATGTTGAATCGCCTTCTGCTTTATAGTAAACATTCCATGCTGTATTAGTTTCATCTGTCCAAGAAACTGTTGCAGTATTTGGAGTTACGTTTGACACAACTACTTCTCCTGTTGGACGAGGACAAGATATATTTGCTATTTTTACATTATCTATTCTAATGTAATGAGATGTTGTTGCAGTTTGAGAAACCAAGAATGCTAAACGATATTGACCTGGTGTTAAATCAGACAATAACACATCATAAGGAGTATATTCATTTGTTAAGTTTTTATCTTCTAAATTAACAAATAACGCTGTATCCGCAGCAGAACTCATATCTCCATTTTCATCAACGCTATAATACATTATCTTCACAGCACTTTGTGCACCTGCTGCAGTTAATGTATGTTTTGCAAAGAATGATAAAGTTTCTGTTCCTGCTAAATCAAATATAGGAGTAATCAACCAATCCACAGCTGTTGCTGTTGTTAAGTAAAGTTGAGCATATTTTTCACCAGAATAAGGTTCTGTTGTAGAACTTTGCCAACGATAAGAAGTAGAACCTGCATCTACGTTAAACCAACATACAGGTGCGTATGCATTAGGTGAAGTTACATTTCCTGAACGGAACCAATTTGCAATTACAAAGTCTTCAATGTATGGAGTTTCATCATCTATTGTAATTACAGGACAAAGAGTTTCGTAAAGTTTTTCTTCTGTAAAGTTTGTAAGCTCTCCATCGCAAATAGCTCTTACTCTAAATCTATACATCGTTCCTGGAAGAAGTTCAGAAATTTCTACTTCTGATGTATCTGATGTAATAACTGATTGCCATGTTGTATCAGAATATGCTTGATATTGAATTTCAAAAGAATCTCCTGTACGAGGTGAAATATCAAAAGAAAGAGAAGTTAGTTCCCTTCCATCTTCTGATAACCAAAAATCATTAGGAGAAAGACAATTAATCGGTATTACCGAAATATTATCTACTATTACAGGAGACATAGTACCTCCTGAACCGTCATTTCTCCAAGCGAAAACCAATTGTTGTAATGAATTATTAGCAACTGCTCCATCAACAATAATACTTCCTCTTGCTCCTGTTGTATCAAGATTAAATTTAGTAATACCTCCTGCATATTCAAATCCTTCTTGAACAGCTCCTGCTACTGTCCAAGTTGGTGCAGCAGTAATTCCTACATAAGATTCATTCCAAGGTCTAAGTGCTACTTTTATAAAATCGTATGTACTTTCTCCCAGTACACTATAATCAAAAGAAATTTCGTATGCTAAGCTTTCATCAAATTGAATTAATCTGCTTGCAAACACGTATGAAGCAGAAGAACTATTATCATAAGTAGAATTAGCTCCTGTTGAATCCGCTACATAGTCGCTAACATAAAGCATATTACCTTCTAATGCTACGTTTGCAGGGTGTCCAATAAACCATCTATTATTATAAGTATTGTTTGTTATAGTCCAATTCGCATTTTCATCTAAATCTTCAAAATCATGAGTGTAAGGAATTGTTGCAAACATATCTAAACTTTCAGGCAAAGGAATTGCTGCAGAAGGAGACCAAGCACCTCCACAGTCATATTGTACACTGAATGCATAAGTTACTCCCTCAGTCAAACCTTCAACTACATAAGGCATTGCGCTTCCGTATGGTACAGAAACTATTGTTCCATTTTCAGGATCATCGTTAGTAGTACCTTCTACATAAGAAATATTCCAACCTGTTGCTGCTTCATGCTCTTCGGCATTCCACGATACTGCAACAGCATTTAAAGAACTTGCACTTACAATAGGAGCTCCAACCATATCATTACAGTCAATATGTTCTGTAATCATAACATTGTCAATGTGAACATCATTATCGCCTCCTGAAACAAGACTTTCCACATAGAAACCTACTCTAATTACTCCTGTATATCCTAATTCTGTAAGATTAAATTTCAATCTTTGAGGAATGTTTGTAAGTTCTTCTATATTTCTTTCATTAGTTTCTGGAGTAGGATTTGCTTTCCACATTACCGCATTTTCAAAATCCCAAGTCACACCTCCATCGGTTGAAACAATAATAGCAAACTTTTGTTGTCCGTATGTTTCCACAGGATTTGCATTAGCCCAATCTGTATAAGCAATATCAAATACTAAGTCTTGTTCTACGCTTCCATCTCCTATGTTAATGTTTGGAGTAATCAACCAATCTTTTCTATTTGTTGAATAACTTTCGATTTTTGCGTGAGCATCAAAAACGTATAAAGAATAAGCTCCCCACAAATTAGTATAACCATACACAGTTGCACCCGCTTGAATAGAATCCCATTGTCCTTTTGCTTCTAACCAACAAGATTCAAGCTCTCCCGCAGGATATATTGTGAAGTCTTCCAAGAAAGGCACTTCATATACTTGACAATGTGTTGATACGGTTAAATTTCCTGCCATAATAAAGCCTGTTTCTGCTCCATTATCACAAACGGCAGTTACGTTTAAAATATAACCTGTACCTGATTGCAAATCTGTTAAGGTATAATAGTTATCTGTTATATCTTCTATTATAGTCCAATCAGTAGCATTTTCTTCTTTATAGTATAATTTATAAGAATCTGTTGCATCACTACCTTCCCATTGTAAAGAAAGTGAAGTTTCTGTAATTTCTGTTGCAGTTAAATTAGTTACTCTTTCGCAAGAAGGTGCCATTTTAACTGTTACATTGTCAAAGTAAACAGCACCATGAGCTATTGTTTTATTTCTAACAAAAGCTAAACGATACTCCCCTTCTAATCCAGAAAGTATAACATCTCTTTCAACATATGTAGTAGTAAGATCTGCTAATGAATCTATAAGAATAAAATTAACAGTATCTGCTGCCGAAAGCATATCTCCATTTGTTGCAACATCAAGAGCATATATTCTTAACTCAGGAGAATAAGAAGTAGAAGATTTCTTTGCATAGAAAGAAAGAGCTTCCTCACCTGTAAGTTCTATAATAGGAGTAATAAACCAATCTTTATTAGCATAAGATGCAGTTGTAGAAGAAGCTGAACTATATCCATACATATAAACACCATTACCTTCGTATGCAGCAGAAGGTTTAGTGTAATATGTAGCGTTTCCATCTCCATTGATATTTATCCAACAATTTGGAGCCGCTATTGTACCAGGAAGATGTGGATCAACCCAAGCTGATTCAAAGGTTTCAGTCCAAGGAAGTTCTTCAATAACTAAACAAGAAGTTTTGAAGTTAGCATTCATCCATACACTTTCTGTACCAGCGCACAATGCTCTTACTCTTACAGAATAGAATGTTGCAGGTAAAAGTTCATCTATTGTTGCAGATGTAGTAGAAGAGCTAAACGTTACAACATTTTCTGAATCCCAACTTTCACTCTTTAATTTATATTGGATTTCAAAATTGTTATTATCACTTGTCCAAGTTAAATCTACCGATTCCGTACTTGGAGTTAGCGTTAAACCTGAAATAGGATAGCAATAATCTTCTGAAATTTCAGAATAGAAAATTCTTGTATTTGCTCTGTAAGAGTTATTACTTGCAATAGGAGATGTAAGAGTTGGTACTGTTGTATCCCAACACTTTGTCCAAGCTTTGCCTGTATTAGCTGTGTATTTTACATTTACACCACAACCTCCAGATGCAGTACAACCATCGCCTTCTAAAAAGACATACAAACTTCCTACTCCAGAATAAACAAATGGTGATTGCAAATCAAATCTATACCATTGATTAGCAACACAAGGTTCCCCTGACTCTGGTGAGGTATAAACTAAAAACGCATCATTTGCAAGTTCATTTATAGTCATATTTGCAGGCAACGTTGTGTCTGAAATCTCTTTCATATAAATACGAACTTGTCTGTTAGAGGTAGTTCCTGAAACAGCAGCTAACTCAAATGATATAGCTTCTATTACCCCCCCCATTGGCATATTTAATTCCGAAGAGGAATAAAGTTGAACAGAACGGTGATTCCCATAATAACCTGGTACAGGTCCTATTTGGGAAGTTTCTGTTCCCGATCCTATGGCAACAGAATCTTGCTGTGCAGATAACTGCATTGCAAAGATAATTGCCATAACAAAAGATAATAATCTTTTCATAACATTAAATTTTGGTTAATAAATATTTTTTTTAAAGCTCACAAAGGTAGAAAAAAAATATCTATTGCACCAAAAAAACTAAGAAAAAATTAAAAAAAGCAAAGAAATATTTTCAAAAAACAAAGAAATA
>JAGCLI010000305.1 GCA_017647065.1 Bacteroidales bacterium | reverse complement strand
TTATGGCTTAGTTATAGCTTATATTCATGGTATTTTTAATAGAGCAACTGAAATCTTTAAGTAAAAAATTTGGCAAGTATTATTAAAAAGAGTAATTTTGACAAAAAAATAAAAAAAAATGAAAAAAATAGTTTCAATATTATTTTTAACACTTGTGTTTACTTCTTGCTCTAAGGTGCTATATACGCATTATGATTATCAAGATGTCGTATATACTTATGCAAAACAAACAGAGCAATTACAAGATAAAGATTATAAGAATATGGCTAAGATTTTTTCTCCAATTGTTAAAGAGCCAAAAGGAGAGAATCTTGTTGCTCCTCCTGGATCTTATGCCGATTATGCTTTTTTAATGTATAAGCGAGGAGACAAAGAGGAGGCTAAAATTTACTTTGAAAAAGAGTATTTGACTTATCCAGAAAGTAAAACTTATATTCAATCGTTAATGGAGAAATTAGGATTATGAAAAAGACAATAATATACATTGCGATTTTGACTGCCTTTTTAGGTAGCAGTTGTTCGCTTTTAGAAAAGTTTAAAAAAGAAGAACCACAAGCACAACTTTCCACAGAAGATGTGATACAAATGGTAATGAATCAGCAAACTGCTCCTGTGAAGGATACAACCGTAACAAAATTAAGTGAAAAAGAACAGATTGCATATAAGAAAGAATTGGAAAAACAAATGGAAGAAGACCAGGAGCAAGGGCCGAATTGGGTGAAAAGAACATGGCGAAAAGTTTTTCCAAAGAAAGTAGAAAGAGAAATTAAATATCCTGAAATCTACAAGGAAAAACCAAAGACTATAATGGTGGTTTATCCTTGGAATAGAAGTAAAGAAAAATTTGCCGATGAGATGTTTTACTCTGCAATTTGTGAAGAATTAACTTTAAAAGGATATTATGTTTTGCCTGCTTTGCCTTTGCTTGATGAATTTAAGGCTGATACATTGTTTTCTTCACAATATTTCAAAAAAGAAGATACTAAAAAATTGCAGGCAAAATATGGAGTTGATGCAGTGTTGTATGTAACTATTTACACGGTAAAAAAAGATTGGTGGACAACTAATGTGAATATGAATGCTCAATATGACTTGATTTCCGCAAAGACAAATGAAGTGCTTTTCTCTCGTCATGCCGATTTTAACTACGATTCTCAAATGCCAACAAAGAAAAAAGATAAGAAAAGCCTAATAGAAGATGCAAAAGAAAATCATTATCTTGGTATTTGCCAACAAATGCAAAGATATGCTTTCTTAGATTTGCCAATAGGACCATATCACAAAGATTATCTTTTAGATCAAAAGAAATTTTCTCATAAAAACGATATGCGTTATAAGGTTAATGTAAAACCAAGTTAAGAATGGCAAAAGAAAAAACAGCATTCTTTTGTAAGGAATGTGGTGCAAAATCTGCTGTTTGGATAGGAAAATGTCCTCAGTGTGGAGCTTGGAATTCTTATGAGCAGGAAGTACTGCATAGAAGTGGTAAAAAAACATTGACTTCAAAGCAAAGTCCAATTATTTTAATGAGTCAAATTGTTTGTACTAATGAACAGAGAATTGACTTAAAGAATGAGGAGTTTAATAGGGTGTTAGGTGGAGGATTGGTTTTAGGTTCTGTTGTTCTTATGGGCGGAGAGCCTGGAATAGGGAAGAGTACGCTTTTGCTTCAAACGGCTTTGAATTGCAATGATAAGAGAGTGCTTTATGTAAGTGGGGAAGAAAGTGCTCAACAAATAAAAATGCGTTCGGAAAGAATCAATAAAAACAATGGAAATTGCTATGTTCTTATTGAAACCGAGGTTGAAAATATTGTAGAAAAGGCAAAGGAAGTAGAACCTCAAATAATAATTATTGATTCTATTCAAACAATGACTACACTTGATATAGATTCTTCGGCAGGTAGCATTTCGCAAATTAGAGAGTGTACTTCGGTGCTTTCTTCT
>JAGCLI010000304.1 GCA_017647065.1 Bacteroidales bacterium | reverse complement strand
GAAAGAAACCATAGTTGCAAAGCATTCTTTCTTTTGCTAATTGATGTTTTTCTTCTAAGGCTTGTTTGCTTGTTGTTGTAGGATTTGTATTAGGCATATCAAAAACGGTAGTTACACCTCCTGCAACGGCTGCCATAGATTCTGATTGCATATCTGCTTTTTCTGTCAATCCAGGCTCTCTAAAATGAACATGTACATCTATTACACCAGGTAATAAAACCAAATCCTTACAATCAATATATGTAGTATTAAAAGGCAAATCGGATAGAGGAGATGCACTTATCTTCTCTATCCGATCGTTTTTTACTAATATATTGAGAACTTCTTTTTTGCCTTCATTTACAACTAAGGCATTCTCAAAATATTTAAACATCTTATTTTATTTCTGATTCTGATTGAACTTCTGCTGCTATTGATTCATCTACTAATATTCTTCCGCAGTATTCGCAAACGATTATTTTCTTGTGCACTCTGATATCCATTTGTCTTTGGTGTGGAATTTTGTTAAAACATCCTCCGCAGGCATCTCTATCAACTGTTACAACAGCTAAACCATTTCTTGCATTAGAACGTATTCTTTTAAATGCAGTAAGGTATCTTTCTTCTATGAGTTTTTCGTTGCTTTCTGCTTTTTCTAAAAGTATTTGTTCTTTTTCTTCAGTTTCTTTTATGATTTCGTCAAGCTCTGATTTCTTTTGTTCAAGGTCAGCTAACTTTTCTTCATAGATTTCTTGATATTTTTCAATTTCAGCGTTGTAAATATCAATGTGAGCGTTGAAATCTCTGATTTTTTTCTCACAAAGTTGTTTTTCTAACTCTTGAAATTCTATTTCTTTGGCTAATGACTCGTATTCTCTGTTGTTTCTAACGTTGTTTTGTTGGTCAGAATATCTGTTAATCAAAGCATCACATTCTTGCATTTGTATTTTTCTTTCTGCAATGCCTTCTTGTGAGGCTTGAATCTCTGCTTTGATTTTTCCAATTCTTGTCAATAAACCTTCTGTTTCATCTTCAAGGTCTTGAACTTCCAAAGGCAATTCTCCTCTTATGATTCTAATTTTATCGATTTGAGAACAAATTTGTTGCAATCTATAAAGAGCAATCAATCTGTTTTCAACTGCTAAATCGGCTTCCTCACTTCTAAGAACGGTTTTTGGAGCTACTTCTTCTTTTACTTTCTTTGCCATTATGTTTTGTTTTAAATATTCTTTATATGATTGGCACTATTATCCAAATGTAAGTTTGCAAAATTACAAAATTTTTCTGATAACAAAGAAAATAAGTATTCTTTTATGAAATTCTCGCTTTCAAAATGCCCAATGTCGGCAAGAAGAAGGTGGTTTTCACAATCAAGAAATTGATGATATTTAATATCTCCAGTAAGGAAACAATCAACATTTTCTCTTAAAGCATCATCAATAAAATCCATACCACTACCTCCGCAAAGTGCAACGGTTTTTATTTTATCTTTCTTTCCACTTACATATCTTATGTTATGAATATTCAAAATGCTTTTTACATTTTTCAAAAACTCTGTTGCATCGATTTCTTTCTCTAATTCTCCAATTGCACCCAAACCAAAATATCCCTCATCTGTAATATCTTCTTTGTGTAATGGTCTAATGTTTTTAAGATTTAACTTTTGAGCAAGAATTGTGTTTACTCCCATTGAGGCAGCTGAATCTAAATTTGTGTGAGAGGCATAAAGAGCAACATTATTTTCTATCGCCTTTAACAAAGTTGTAGTAACATTATCCTCAGATGTGAATTTTCTTAGACTTTTGTACACTAAGGGGTGGTGAGACAAAACAAAATTACAATTATTCTTTATTGCATCTTCAATAACCTTGCAATTCATATCAAAACAAATGTAAATGCCTGTGCAATCTGCTTCTTTATGTCCATAAAGCAAGCCTGCATTATCATAACTCTCTTGCCAAGATAGAGGAATCTTTGAATCAAGAAAATCTACTATATCTGAAATTTTTATTTTATTTGCGTTCATTTTGTTTTTTATAAGGAGGGTTAATTGTGTTAAAACCTTTCGGAGGATTCATCGTGATTTTTATACTCTTTTGAGTGAAAGGGTGACGGAATTTTATTGTGTTGCAACAAAGTTTTAAATAGTTATTTGCAAATTCCTTTGCTCCGTAAGTTAAATCAGCAACAATAGGATTGCCCTTTTGTGCAAAAGCCTTTCTACATTCTATGCTACTAAAACCAAGTCCTGAAACGCTAACCAACTTACAAGTAGTGTCAGATTAATTTATTGCTTCAATGAAATTATAGTTTACCTTAATATTTTTTTCTTCTGATTCAAAAATAAAAGTTTCGTTTTTATGTTTCAAAGGGTTTTGTAAAATTGCATAATAGTTTAACTCTACTTCATTCCATTGTTCACTCATTTTTAATTGAGCGTGTTTTGAACGAGCAAAAATAAACAAACCCGATTCTTGATTGTCCATTGAATGAATCAAATGTAAGCCTTGTTGATTTGGATACTT
>JAGCLI010000303.1 GCA_017647065.1 Bacteroidales bacterium | reverse complement strand
ATGTTCGCGAGAGAAGTAGCGAAACAATAGTGGTATGTCTTCTCTTCTTTCTCTTAGCGAGGGTACATTTATAACTACTTGGTTTAATCTATAATAAAGGTCTTCTCTAAATTTGCCTTTTTCTACTGCTTTGTAGAGATTGACATTTGTTGCTGCTACTACTCTTACATCAACCTTTATCGCTTTTGATGATCCTACGGGAATAATTTCTCCGTTCTCTAAGATTCTTAATAATTTCGATTGTGTGGTAATTGGAAGTTCTCCTATTTCGTCTAAAAATATTGTTCCTTTATCTGCTTCTGCGAAATAGCCTTTTCTATCTTTGTCTGCTCCTGTAAAAGAGCCTTTTATGTGTCCAAATAACTCACTTTCTATTGTGCCTTCTGGTATTGCAGCACAGTTTACTGCTACATAGTTGTTTTGTTTTCTTCTGCTATTTTGATGAATTATGCGTGCAAAAACATCTTTCCCCACTCCACTTTCTCCTGTTATTACAATAGTGGAATCTGTTGGTGCAACTCTAACTGCAATGCTTACTGCTTCATTTAGTTTGTTGTCATTGCCAATTATTCTGAAATTCTTTTTTACCGCAGATATATCAATATTTTGCATAATGAGTGATTTTGAATTTGCAAAGATAAGAATTTATGACAATTTGTCAGAATTATTAAAATAAATACCTAAACGGAAGAAGGATTACTTCGCTTAGGCGTTGGAAAAATGAGCGTTTTTTCCATTCTTGATAGTCAAAAGATATGCAATGTTTTAATGTGGAATCAAAGTGTTGTCTTAATTGTGGTAACATTGTTGATTCTGTTCCTATAAGGGCTAATTCGTATTGATAACGAAAGCTTCTGTAATCGAAATTAGCTGAACTTATTGAAAATATTTGATTGTCTATCATTAGACCTTTGGAGTGTAGATTGCTTTGTGTGTAAAAATATATTTTTACGCCTGCTTGATGTAATATGCCTAAGTAATGTCTTCGGATTATATCAACAAATTTCACATCTGAGTGTATCGGCATAACTACAATGGTGTTTACTCCTCGTTGAACGGCTTCACAGAGATGTTTTCTAAGGTTATGTCCCGGCAAAAAGTAGGGTGTTTCTATTATTATCTCGCTTTTTGCTTTTGAAATCATTCTTTCGTATTTGGTTTTTATCTTTTGTCGATAGATATTTGGAAAATCTTGTATAAAGACCCATTCTCCTGAATGTAAGTGTCGCTTTGAACCAATGTTTTTAAAAGAATAACGCTCAAATGAACGATAACTATCTTTGAAAGAGCGTCTAAAAATTGCTAATAGGTCTTCATCTTTTATTCTTACGTTAAGTTCTCGCCAATTTAAGCAGTAGGCTGAAATGTTTGATGAGCCTATATAGGCTATTTCTGAATCTATGATTACTAATTTTCTATGATTACGACAGTGATTTTTTGCAAGAAATGCTTTACCAAATTTCATTTTTCGGTAAATCCTTACCTCTGCACCTTCTTTTATCAGTGGCTCAAAAAATGTCTTATCTCTACCCGTTCCCCATGCATCAACAAGCAATTTAACCTCTATTCCTTCTTTTAATTTTTCTAAAAGAAGGGAACGAAATTTTTCTCCCATTGCATCTTTGTTAAAGCGAAATATTTCAATCCAAACACTCTGCTTAGATTTTCTTATATCACTTAGCATAGACTCAAATAAGAGAAGATTATCATCAAAAATTTTAAAATTTTCTTGCATTTACTTATTGATTATCTTTAAACAACGTAACTTTTTATTTAAAAAGTATAAATTCTTTTCATTATTTTTTATGACCAGGTCCCTCAGGAAACCAACCTTTATCTACTCTTTGACTTTGTTGTCTTAATTCTAAAATGCTCCAAAATGAAGAAAATGCTATAACTCCAAGTATTGTGGAAATGATAACGTTCTTTACCATTATGGATAAAATAACAAAAACTATTCCAGCTACTAAAAACCACCACCAACTCTTTGCTCCAAAATAATATTCTGTCTTTATCACTATTGGATGAAACAATCCAATTATCAAAAATGTTGCAATTCCTATTACTAATCCTATAAAATTCATATTTTTCTTATGTATTTAGTTATTATTTTTTCATTGCAAAGGTAAAAAAATAATTAATATCTTTTTTATCAAAAATATCTGCAATTTTAAACCGCTGATTTACAATTAAAAAACAAAAAAAATATCAAAATACCAAAAAAAAACATTGAAAAAAATTTTGCAAATAAAAAAAAAGACGTAATTTTGCAATCCCAATTCACAAGAAACATAGTTTTCTTAGTAGAATTGGAGAGATGGGTGAGTGGCTGAAACCAACAGTTTGCTAAACTGTCGTACCTAATAACGGGTACCGGGGGTTCGAATCCCCCTCTCTCCGCAGAAGATTCTACATTGGGAATAGAAAAACGGGGTATAGCGTAGTCCGGTTATCGCGCCACATTTGGGATGTGGAGGTCGCAGGTTCGAATCCTGCTACCCCGACAAAGGAACCAAGAGAATGGTTCTTTTTTTTAAGGGTCGGTCTAGTAGCTCAGCTGGATAGAGCAACTGCCTTCTAAGCAGTAGGTCTCAGGTTCGAATCCTGACTAGATCACAAAAAAAGAGAGAAATTAAAAATTTCTCTCTTTTTTTATGTTTCCTACAATTTCACTTCCTCATTATCTGCATTCAAAAAAGAATATTGCATTATTCCATAATCAGAAGAAGAAATAATTTTGATTTTGATTTTATACTTTTTCTGCCACTGACGGCGAATAGATTTAAACACACCTGCAATTATATATGAGCGTACAAATGGATGTACTATTATTGTAAGAGATTTCTCATTCTGCTCTTGTGCAAGATATTTTATATCACTTTCTATTTCATCTACAACAACCATTGATGATTTTATCTTACCACTTCCATTACATAAAGGGCAAACTTCCGATAAATCAACATCTACTGCTGGTCTGACTCTTTGGCGTGTTATTTGCATAAGACAAAACTTACTTAATGGTAATACTGTGTGTTTTGCCTTATCTTTTTTAAGCTCTTCATTCATCTTATCAAGAAGTATCTTCCTATTTGATGCTAAATTCAAATCTATAAAGTCTATAACTATAATTCCACCCAAATCTCTTAATCGCATCTGACGTGCAATCTCAACGGCAGCTTCACAATTTACCATTAAGGCATTTTCTTCTTGATCTTGACTTGATTTTATTCTATGTCCGCTATTTACATCTATTACATGCATAGCCTCAGTTTGCTCTATCACCAAATAAATCCCACTTCTTATGGTTACAACTTTACCAAAAGAACTGCGTATTTGGTTAGCAACACTGAATTGTTCAAATATTGGTGTTTGCATTTTATACAAATGCAAGATATCTTCCATTTTCGGAAAGATATTTGAGATATATGCTTTTAGTTCTTCATACATATCTACATCATTTACATAGATATTTGTAAATTCTTCAGTAAGCATATCTCTTATTATTACAGAAGATTTATCCATCTCTGAAATCATCTTACAAGGAGGTAAGGATTTCGGTAATTTTTTAATCAATTCATCCCATTTTGACATCAAATCTCTCAAATCATTATCTAAATCGGCAACGGACTGACCTTCTGCAACGGTTCGGATAATGATTCCAAAGCCTTCTGGGCGAATACTCTGAATCAATCTTTTCAATCGATTTCGTTCTTCTGTATTTTTAATTTTCTGAGAAATAGAAACCTTATTTGAAAATGGAACTAAAACCAAAAATCTCCCTGCAAAAGATATTTCTGCACTAAGGCGAGGGCCTTTTGTTGAGATTGGCTCTTTGCTAATTTGAACTAAAATTAACTGACCTTGCTTTACGTGATCATTTATTAGACCATTTTTTTCTAAATGAGGCTCTTTAAGATCGCTTAGTTTTACATTCTCCAACGAATTATTGATTCCCATTCTGGTAAATCGTTTCATTGAAGAATAATACAATCCTAAATCAAGATAATGTAGGAAACCATCTTTTTCATAACCGACATCAACAAATGCAGCATTCAACCCAGGCATAATTCTTTTGATTTGCCCGAGATAAATATCGCCAACAATGTGTT
>JAGCLI010000302.1 GCA_017647065.1 Bacteroidales bacterium | reverse complement strand
TACTCAATTGGTTCGTAAAGGGTTAAAGGTTCGTTTAAAAAAGATTCTTGTTCAAATAAAGCTATTGCTTCTTGTTGAAGTTGTTCTAATGTGTTCATTGTTTGTTATGTTTAGATTTTTAAAATTTGTTCACAAATAGATTTAGCTGCTTGTCCATCTCCAAAAATAGGAGGATAAGATGTTGGTGGATTCTCTAAGAAGTGTTTTGTCTTTTCAAGTATTAGAGAATAGTTTGCATCACATATTGCAGCATTTCCTTCTTCTACTATTTCTTTCCATTCGGTTGTTGAGCGTAGAATTACGCAAGGTTTTTTTAAGAAAAAGGCTTCTTTTTGTACTCCACCGGAATCGGTTAGGATTATTTCGGCCGAGCTTTCAAGTTTTATCATTTCTAAGAATGAAACAGGTTCTATTATTTTTATTTTAGGGTTTGAATATATTGTTTCTACATATTCTTCACTTAACATTTGTGGTAGCATTTTTTTTGTACGAGGGTGCATAGGTAAGATAATATCTCTTTCTTTTGAAAGAGTAAGTAGTGCATCAAAAATATTTTTTAAGCGTTCTTTGTCATCGGTATTTGTGTTGCGATGTATGGTGCAAAGAATAAAATTATTGCCATATTCCGATTTTGTATTTTCTAATTTTTGTGAAAAGTATAATGTGTTGTCGTACATTATGTCTCCACAGTGAAATATATTAGGTTTGTCAGCTGTTGGTTTGTTGTTTATTTCTGCTGAAAAGCCTTCTTTTAATAGGTTGTTGTATCCGTGAATTGTTGGCGAGAATAGGAGTGTGGAACAATGATCGCAGAGTATTCTGTTTATCTCTTCTGGCATTGCTTTGTCAAATGAACGTAATCCTGCTTCAATATGTACGATTGGAACGTGAATTTTTGAGGCTGCAATAGCTCCTGCAAGGGTGGAATTAGTGTCTCCGTACACTATTATTGCATTTGGTTTTTCTTCTTCAAGGACTTGTTCTATTTTTTCTATCATTTTAGCGGTTTGTTCGCCGTGTTTTCCGCTTCCTACCGAGAGTTGATACTTTGGAGTAGGGATTTCCAGTTCTCTGAAAAAGATTTCGGACATGTTTTCATCATAGTGTTGTCCTGTGTGTAGGATTATTTCTTCTATTTTGTCTGAAAAATATTTTTTTATTGTCCTACTTATTGCAGAGGCTTTGATTATTTGAGGCCTTGCACCTATTATTGTTATTATTTTCATAAGTTACTTATTTGAGAATAAAATTCTTTGGCTATTTTGTCTCTATTGAAGTTCTCGCTTACGTATTTCAATCCGTTTTCTCCTAATTCTGCCACGAGATTCCTATCGTTGTATAGTTTTAATATTTGTTTTGCTAAGTCTTCGCTGTCTTCTGGTGTGAAAGATACTCCACATTTTCCTTGTTTTATGAATAATTCTTCTGCTTCTCCTTCAACGCCTAAGATAATTGGCTTTTTCAGTGCGAGATTTTCAAATATTTTTGATGGAATTGCTCCTTTGAATAAATCTAATCTTTTTAATGGAATTATGCTTGCATTAGTGTCTGTTATTATTCTTTGCATTTGACTTTTTGGTACGGCATCGAAAAATCTAAGGTTTGTTAGATTTAAATTGTCTTTTAGTTTTAGTAGATTTTCTTTTTCAGGTCCGTTACCAAGTAGTATGAATTTTATGTTTTTATACTCTTCTAGTTTTTTAGCTGCATTTAATATTACTTCTAAACCTTGTGCATGCCCAATTATTCCTCCGTAAAAAAGTATGAAGTCTTCTGTTGAATAATTGTTTTCTTGTCTCCAAACATTTTTCTCTATGTTTTTGTTTACATCGTAAAAGTTTATGTCTACGCCATTCTTTAACCAGTATACTTTTTTATTAGGAAATCTTTCTGAGATATTGTTTACTATTCCTTGTGTCTGTCCGCTGATTAAGGCTGCTTTACGATAACAAAATTCTTCTAACTTTGTTGCTATTGAAAGAAGTGTTTTGTTGGTTATTATGCCTAATTTCTCTGCACTTTCTGGCCATAGGTCTGATACGTTAAATAGTAATTTTGCTCCTTTAAGTTTTGCAAGTAGGTAAGCTGTTATTCCAAGAAATAAAGGAGGACTTTCTACCATTAAAACGTCTTGTTTTTTTAATTTAAACGCTCCTATGAAAAACGCTGTTATTACAAATGAAAAATAATTTAGTAATCGAGAGATTATAGACTTGGATTGAGAAACGTAAATCCATGCACGATGGATTTTTAGTTCGTTGAGTGTTTCCTTACAGTAGCATTTGCCTTTGTAGCTTTCGTGAATTTTCATTTGTGGATAGTTAGGCATTGCAGTTAAGACGCTTACATCTATCCCATTTTTTTGTAAACGTAGAGCAAGCTCATACAATCTGTTTTGTGGTGCGCCAATTTCTGGTGGGAAATATTGCGTTAGTATTAGTAATTTCATATCTCTTTAAAAATTATAATTCTTTTAGAAGTTTTCTGGCTTCTGTTACATATATACTATTTGGGTAATCAAGAATTATTTTTTCTAATAATTCTTTTGCTAATGCTTTTTCATTTGTTTTATTGAGGCAAATTTCGCTAAGAAGGAATAATGCATCATCGGCAGTGAGTTCATAGGGATATTTTTTCAAAGTTTCGTTTAAATATTCCTTTGCTTTATCAAATTTATTGAGTGAAATATTTATCTTAGCCTTTAATAAAAAAACATCATCGAATAAAGGGTGATAAAGATATGAGCTGGTTAGTGTGTCTAAATAGGCGGTTGCTATTTCGGGATTGTTATATTCTAATTCTTTTTCAGCGTTTGCAAATAGTCTAAGCCCGTTATATGTGCTGTCTTGGTCAATATTTTCTTCTATTAGTATGCTATAACTCATCGCATCGTTTGCAATAAGTTTTGTTGTTGAAGAACGTAGGGCTTTAAACTGCGATAGAGCCCAAGGAATCTCGTTGTTGTAGTATGAAAACATAGCTTTTAAAAGTTTAGCCTCATCTGCAAGGTAGCTATTCTTACAATCCTGTTCTACTTGTGAACAATAAAGACTTGCTTGCCACATATCGCCATAGCGATTGTAGATTTTTGCTAATAAAAGTTTTATTTCTCCTTTTTGATTTGTAGAAAGACCTTTGTTAATTGCTTCTTCTAACATATCAACTGCTTCTTGTGGTTTGTTAATGTAAAAAGCAAAGAAATCTCCCATTTGTAATATTACTTCAAATGATTCTTTTGAATAAGGAAACTCTTTAAAGAAGTTAGTAAAATCTCCTTCTAATTTTGTGAAATCTTCTTCTGTTTTAGGGGATTTTAAAAGGAATTGTTTGTAGGAAAGAGATAGGGATAAAATTCTGCATCTTTGATAGAAAGCACTTTCTTTGCCTTTTTTTAACATGTAGTTTACTGCCTTTAATGCGTAGTCGAGATTGTTGGAATTAAGCATATCTTCTCCAAAGCTAAGCATTGTTGCTCCGCTACTTGCTTCAAATTTACTGTCTATTTGCTTTACTAAATCAAAAGACTTATCATATTGTTTTGTTTGATTATATAACCACACTCCAAACTGAGCAAAATAAGGATTATCCTTATTTTTTTTCCAATAAATAGCCCATTCCTTTTCTATTATCGGAGCTATGTCTTGATTATTTGTAATAAGGCCTAAAATATTTGTTTCAATTTGTTTCAAAGTTTTAGGGTTATTTTCCAGTTGTATTAAATATTCTTTTGCAATGTTTTGATAATCTCCTTCTTGAAAAAAAATATTACTCAATTGCCAAGAATAAGCAGTATTATCAAAGATAAGTTCCCTTCCTTTTAAAAAGACAGCCTTTGCTTCCGCCCAGTGTCGTTTTGAAATGAATTCATTACCCAAAGATTGTATTTCGGAATTGTTCGCTTTCAAAGAAGAGAGCATGGTTTTTAATAGTTTCTCTTTTTTGTTGCTTTGATTTGTTTGTTCATACAACACATATAGAGCGACTTTTGCTTTATTATCTTCTGGAAATAATTTGATCGCTTTTTTTAAATAAGACTCAGCCTCTTTTTCTTCTCTAATTTCTAAAAGACACTCGCTGATTGAAAGATATAAATCTCTATTGTTCTTATTTTGTTTTATGAATTCTTTATACATGTCTATTGCTGAACTTACTTCTCCTTTATCTCTTAGCATTCTTGCTTGTTCCAATTCAATTGGAGTTTGAGAATAAAGACTTGTAAATGTCAAAAGGTAAATTAGTATAAAGAAATTTTTTTTCATTATAAGATATTAGCTAATTGTTCTTTTATTTTTTCTAATTCGTCCTTCATCTTGACTACTATTGTCTGAATGTCAGCATTGTTAGCCTTAGAGCCAAGTGTGTTTATCTCTCTTCCAATTTCTTGGGATATAAATCCTAATTTTTTTCCTTGGTTGGTTTCTGTGGCCATACATTGTTTGAAATATTCAAGGTGTTGAGATAACCTGACTTTTTCTTCGGTTATATCGAGTTTTTCGAGATAATAAATCATTTCTTGTTCTAAACGATTCTCATTTATTTCTTCTATTGATAGTTCTTTTAGTTTTGAGATAAGTTTTGTTTTGATTTTGTTACAACGTTCTGTTTCATAGACTTCTATCTCTTTAAGAAGAGTTCCTATAAGATTGATTCTTTCTATAAAGTCTTTCTCTAATATCGCACCTTCTGTTATTCTATAATCATTAAATCCAATAAGAGCTTCTTTTATCATAGAAAGGAATTTGTTTTTCTCTTCTTCTGATAGTTCGCTTTCTACTTCGCTATTTCTAATTTCGGGAAGTGATAAAATATATTCAAACAATCTATCGGTATTTGCTCCTATTTCATTTGCTAATTTATGTAAGTGTTGATATGTTTGTTTGACTAAATCTTCATTTATTTTGTTCACTGAAAGTTCTTTATTGCTTTCAATTGTTATACAGCAATCTACTTTACCTTTTATTATAGATTCCAAAAGTATATTCCTAATTTCCAATTCTAACTCCCTCCATTTAGAAGGGATTTTTACGCTTGCATCAAATTGTTTACTATTTAGCGATTTTATTTCCACTTTTAAGATTTGGTTTCCTATTTCTACAGAGGCTTTTCCAAAGCCTGTCATTGATTTTATCATAAAAAAGTATTGAATTAGTTTAAAATATTACCGCAAAAATACAAAAACCTTTTCTTTATTCGTTTAATTAAACGATAAATCAAACAAAAATTATTATTTTTGCCCTTTAAAACAAAATAAAACGATATGTATATAATAGTATTTATAGCATTGATGCTTTTAAGTATGATTGTTTCGTACAGATTAAATTCAAAATTTAAGCAATATTCTAAAACGCTACTTCAAGGTAATTTAACAGGAAAAGATATTGCTGAAATGATGTTGAAAAATCACGATATAATAGATGTAAGTGTACAATGCACCGAAGGCCACCTCACAGACCATTAAAACCCTACAGATAAAGTAATAAATTT
>JAGCLI010000301.1 GCA_017647065.1 Bacteroidales bacterium | reverse complement strand
TTGGCAATAGAACTTTTCAATGCGGCACAAGCATTTGATTTCCGTAAACAACAAACAGGTCTTTCTTCTTCTAAATGTATTGAAGACTTCGTAAAATCATACAGAGAAAAAGTTGCCTTTGTTCAAGATGATGTTGTAATGTATGAATTGATACATAAGAGTATAGACTTTTTAAGAGATCAACAATAATTTTTAATATTGATTTTGGCTTTTGAATCTACGGATTTGAAAGCCAAAATCTTTTTTTTGCTTATGGCTTTTTTACCTACTACAAAAAAAGAAATCGAAAATCTCGGTTGGGATAGTGTCGATGTAATATTTGTTTCGGGCGATGCTTATATTGATCACCCTTCTTTTGGTGCTGCAGTAATTTCACGACACTTAGAATCCTGTGGTTTTAGAGTTGCTATTCTTGCTCAGCCTAATTGGAAAGATGATTTAAGAGATTTCAAAAAGTTAGGAAAGCCAAACCTTTGTTTTGCGGTTAGCTCAGGCTCTATGGATTCTATGGTAAATCACTACACAGCCGCAAAACGTAAAAGAGCCGATGATGCTTACACCCCTGGAGGACAATCAGGTTTTCGTCCCGATAGAGCAACAGTTGTTTACTCTCAAATATTAAAATCCATATATCCCGATGTTCCCGTTTTGATTGGAGGAATAGAAGCCTCAATGAGGCGTCTTGCTCACTATGATTATTGGGAAGACAAACTCTTTCCTTCAATTCTTTTAGACTCAAAAGCCGATTTACTAATCTATGGTATGGGAGAAAAAATCTGCGAAAAGATTTGCAGAGGATTGTTTGAAGGAAAAACCATTGAAGAACTAAAAGATACTCCACAAATAGCCTATATAGAAAAGGGGGAAGTAGAGAAAAGTAAAATTTATAAAGACCTTTATCTCCCAAGTTTTGAAGAATGCTTAAAAGACAAAAGAAAACAAGCACAAAGCATTGCAATATTTGAAAAAAACAGCAATAAGTTCGATGGAGAAAGGCTGATACAAGTCTATATTAACTCTGAGGTAAAGATAGTTGTTAATCCATTTGACCAAAGCTATTGTTCAAAAGACTTAGACAACATTTACACACTTCCTTTTGAAAGAAAACCTCATCCCAAGTATGCAAAACGAGGCCCAATCCCTGCTTTTGAAATGATTAAGTATTCTGTAAACATACATAGAGGGTGTTTTGGAGGTTGTGCCTTTTGTACTATTGCTGCACATCAAGGAAAACGCATTATCTCTCGCAGTGAAGAATCCATAATGAATGAAATCAAACAAATATCACAAGATAAGGATTTCAAAGGTTATTTATCCGACTTAGGAGGACCTTCTGCCAATATGTATTCTATGAAAGGTAAAGATGAAAATCTTTGTAAAAAATGCACAAGACCTTCTTGCCTTTACCCTTCTTTATGCAAAAACATGAGCAATGACCACCGCCCACTATTAGACCTTTACAAAAAAGTAAGAGCTTTACCTTACATAAAAAAAGCTTTTATAGGCAGTGGAGTAAGATATGATTTATTTGACAAGAGTGAGTATTTTGAAACATTAGTTCTTCATCACGTTTCAGGAAGATTAAAAGTTGCACCTGAACATTGTAGCGAAAGTGTTTTACAAGCAATGCGTAAGATGTCTTTTAACCAATTTATTGACATAAAGAAACGTTTTGAAATCATAAATTCAAAACATGGATTAAAACAACAATTGATTCCTTATTTTATTTCTTCTCACCCTGTTTGTACTTTAAAAGATATGGCACTCTTAGCCTCAAAGACTGCGGAATTAGGTTATAAATTAGAACAAGTTCAAGACTTCACTCCTACTCCTATGACAATTTCAACAGAAATGTATTACACAGGCTACGACCCTTCAACACTTAAACGCATTTTTGTAGAGAGAAACCCTGAAGCGAAAAAGATTCAAAACAGAGTTTTCTTTTGGTACAAACCCGAAAATAAAATATGGGCAAACAATATCTTTAAAAAATATAATCTGCCCATACCTAATACTAATAAATCAAGACGTTAAAACCTCTATCCTTTTATAATATTTTCTATTTCTGAAATTTCAACAAATGTTTGTTCTCCGCTATCCATATTTTTTAGCGAAACCTTATTTTCTTTTATTTCGTTTTCGCCAATCAAAGCAACAAATTTAATTTGCTTATCATTGGCATAATTCATTTGTTTTTTCAATTTCGCATTGTCGGGATAGACTTCGGCTTTTATTCCTTTTTCTCTCAATCCTCGTGCTATATTTAAAGCAAACATTGCTTCATTTTCTCCAAAATTAGTAAAGAGAATATCACTTGAAGCACTAATACTTTCAGGGAAAAGACCAAGTTGTTCTAAGCAATCATATATTCTATCTGCTCCAAAACTAAATCCTACTCCCGAAAGGCCTTGATGTCCAAATACTCCTGTGAGATTGTCATATCTTCCTCCTCCACAAATACTTCCTATTTCAACATCTAAGGATTTTACTTCCATTATCGCTCCCGTATAATAGTTTAAGCCTCGTGCAAGTGTAATATCAAACTCTATGTTTTCGATTCCTAAAAGTTTACATTTGTCTAACACAAACGCTAATTCATCTAAACCCTTTGTTGCTTCGTCTGTGGTAAGGATTTTTCGAAGATTTTCTATTTTTTCTTCATTCTCTCCTTTCAAGGCAAAAATTGGATTTAACTTCTCAATATCTTCTTGCGAAAAACCTTTACTTCTTAATTCATCACAAACCTTTTCATATCCTATTTTATCCAATTTGTCTATTGCGACAGTGATATCTATAAGACTTTCTTCTTTTCCAAGATATTGAGCAATCGCCAAAAGAATTTTTCTATTATTTAGTTTGATTTTTGTACGAAGAGAGAATTTTTTAAACACTTCTTCTATCATACACATCAAATCTACCTCATTCAAAAGACTATCACTGCCAATTATATCTGCATCACATTGATAAAACTCTCTATATCTACCCTTTTGAGGACGGTCTGCACGCCATACAGGTTGAATTTGATATCGCTTAAAAGGGAAAGTAATCTCATTTAAGTGATTTACAACAAATCGAGCAAAAGGAACAGTTAAATCATACCTCAATCCCTTTTCGCAAATCTGCTTTGTCATAGCCTTATAATCGGTCGTATTCAAAGATTTATCTGTTACAAAATCACCAGAGTTCAAAATCTTAAACAAAAGTTTATCTCCCTCATCTCCATACTTTCCCATAAGAGTATTTAACTCTTCCATAGCAGGAGTTTCTATTGCTTGAAAACCATGAGCGTTGAAAACCTCTTTTATAGTATCAAAAATATAATTACGCTTTCTCATTTGAGAAGGCAAAAAATCTCTTGTGCCTTTTACAGTTTTGTAATTCATAGTTCAATTCTTTATTATTTTGCAAATATAACAAAAAATACATTTTTAAACTCTTTGAATTAAGAAAATATTTCTTTGAAAAAATAAAATAAAACAAAGAAAAAAAATTTTTTTTCAAAGAAGTGAAACGAAACGACCTTTTTTCTTGTCTTTATAGTAAAAGCAAAGAAAAAATTAGTCTAAGCTTTGGTAAAATGAAATTAAATATATATTTTTGTAACGTAAAAACAAATTGATATGAAAAAAGTATTTCTAATTTTAGTCGTAGCATTTATGACTTTATTTGCGAAAGAAACATTTTCGCAAAACTTAATGCTCAATGCAAATACGCATGAAACGACAGTAGAACGCTGTGCAGGTTATTTTTATGATAACTCTTCAACAGCCAATTATGCAACAAGTATTGATAGATGGGTAACTATTTGTCCACCTGCTTCGAGTGCAAACACAAGAACAGCACTTACATTTGAAGAGTTTAACATTGACCCTTCAGACACAGTATTTATTTATCAAGGAGTAGGCATTAACGCTCCTATTATGACAACAGGAGACAATACACCTTATTTCCAAAATCAAGACCTTCAAGGTTTAACAATTATGCCTTCATTGATGATGAATTCTCCTTGTTTGACACTGAGATTAGTTTCAAATGGTTCTGCAACTGCATCTGGTTGGAAAGCAAAAATAGAATGTGCAAGAGATTGTCAATTCCCTGAAGCATCATTAGACACTTTCTTCTACAAATATGACTCAGAAGGAAATATGACAGTAAGACCTGTAAGAGAATCACAAGATACTATTATTTCAGAAAGTGGAGATACAACAATTATACCTTTCAAATCAGTTGATATTTGTTTAGGAGACTCTGTTGTTTTTGTAGCAAAACCTAATTTCCCTGAATATTATCCAAATGAAATCACATCTTACTATCAAGGAACAGAAACTTGTAAATACTATTGGAGTTTTGGAGACGGAACAGGAGACTCTGTAGATTTTGATCCTTTAATTGGACATAGATATTCTGAATTAGACGGTTACGACATAATGCTTATAGTAGAAGATACGAGTCAAGGTGGGTGTAAAAGTAGAAATGCAATTGACACACGTTTAAGAATAGCCGTCAATCCTATAAAAACAGTTACCCCTATTCCAAATATTTGTTCTGGAACAGAGTTAGGACTTAGTATTGGTTATGGTGCAAACTCTTCTATCATTGTTGACTCGTTGTTTTTCCAACAAGCAGCAAAAGAAAGATTTGAACAAACAGTGTTTATTCCAGATGGACCTCCTTGTTCAACTTTTAACGGCGGATCT
>JAGCLI010000300.1 GCA_017647065.1 Bacteroidales bacterium | reverse complement strand
TTTTTTAATCTGAAATTAACTTTTTATATCTCATTCTCTTAGGAGTTGTATCGCCTAAGCGTTTTTTCTTATTTTCTTCGTATTCAGAATATGATCCTTCAAAGAAATATACTTGCGAATCACCTTCAAAGGCCAAAATATGTGTTGCAATTCTATCTAAAAACCATCTGTCGTGTGAAATAACTACTGCACAGCCAGCAAAATTCTCTAATCCTTCTTCTAATGCTCTTAATGTATTTACGTCTATATCATTAGTAGGCTCGTCTAATAACAATACGTTCGCCTCGCTTTTAAGAGTCATTGCTAAATGTAAACGATTTCTTTCTCCACCTGACAAGACTCCTGTTTTCTTATTTTGGTCTGTTCCTGAAAAGTTAAATCTTGAAACGTATGCTCGTGAGTTTATCAACTTACCTCCCATTGCTATTTGTTCATTTCCCGCAGAAATAACTTCCCATACATTTTTTTCTGGGTCTATATCTTGATGTTGTTGATCTACATAACCAACTTTCACTGTTGATCCTACATCAAATGAACCTGTATCTGGTTTTTCTAATCCCATTATCATTCTAAACAAAGTTGTCTTTCCCGCTCCGTTTGGCCCAATTACTCCTACAATACCAGCAGGAGGTAATGAGAAACTTAGGTTTTCAAATAACAACTTATCTCCGTATGCTTTGGAAATAGAATTCACTTCTATAACTTTGTCTCCAAGACGTGGTCCATTTGGTATAAAGATTTCTAATTTTTCTTCTTTTTCTTTTACATCTTGACTCATCATTTGCTCATAAGAACTCAATCTGGCTTTACCCTTAGCTTGTCTTGCTTTTGGAGTCATTCTTACCCATTCCAACTCGCGTTGAAGAGTCTTTCTTCTCTTACTTTCTTGTTTTTCTTCCATTTCAAGACGTTTTGTCTTTTGATCTAACCAAGATGTATAATTGCCTTGCCATGGAATACCTTCTCCTCTATCCAATTCCAAAATCCAGCCTGCAACATTATCCAAGAAATATCTATCGTGAGTTACTGCTATTACAGTTCCTTTATATTGTTGTAAGTGTTGTTCTAACCATTCGATACTTTCTGCGTCTAAGTGGTTTGTTGGCTCATCTAATAATAGTATATCAGGTTCTTGAAGTAATATTCTACATAATGCTACACGTCTTCTTTCCCCTCCTGAAAGATTTTTCACCAAAACATCATCTGGTGGACAACGTAAAGCATCCATAGCTCTTTCAAGTTTGTTATCAAGATTCCAAGCATCGTGTTGCTCCATCAATTCTGTTAATTCTCCTTGACGTTCAATAAGTTTTGCCATTTCTTCATCGCTCATTGGCTCGCAGAATTTCATATTAACCTCTTCATATTCTGCAATCAAATCAGCAACTTCTTTTACTCCTTCAAGAACAATTTCTTTTACTGTTTTACTATCATCTAATTGAGGTTCTTGTTCTAAGTACCCAACAGAATAACCAGGAGAAAAATGCACTTCTCCTTGATGAGATTTATCAAGCCCTGCAATAATTTTCAAAAGAGTAGATTTTCCTGAACCATTCAAACCTATTATACCAATCTTAGCACCATAATAGAAAGACAAATAAATGTCCTTTAAAATTTGTCTGCTTGGCGGAATTAGTTTTCCTACTCCAACCATTGAAAATATTATTTTTTTATCGTCTTGTGCCATAAATATTTAATTCTATTTTATTAACTAATTATTTTTAAATCCTTTAAATTCAACTGCAAAGAGGCTTTACCTTGAAAATCATTTTCATCTATTTGATAACAAATATCAAACATACTTCCACGACTTACTTCTTTTTGATGTTCTGCTAAGCCAAAACCAATACAATCAAACGGAAAAGATGATTTTTCTATTGAAACTGCTGAAAGTTTCAAATGTTTGCTACCAACAGTTCTTGCAAAACCCGTATCCATCAAACGTTTACTACAAAAGATTGGAATATTATTCTCTGGACCAAATGGAGCAAATTGTTTTAAAATTCTAAACAAACGAGGAGTAATATTTCCAAGTTCTATTTCCATGTCTATTTCAATCTCAGGAATCATTTGTGTATCAGAAATAGATTTTTCTACCTCTTTTTCAAATAAATCCACAAATTCTTCAAGATTTTTTTCTTCCAAACTCAACCCTGCTGCAAACTTATGCCCTCCAAAGTGAGTAAGCAAATGAGAACAAGACTCAATTGCAGTGTAAATATCAAAATCTTTTACACTTCGAGCCGATCCCGTAATCAAATCATTACTCTTTGTAAAAACAATAGTAGGTTTATAATACTCCTCAATAAGACGAGAAGCGACTATCCCTATAACACCTTTATGCCATTCTTTTCCATAAACAACAGTAGTTTTTTTAGCACTTAAATTAGGATATTTTACCAATAAAGCCTTTGCCTCATCTGTTGCTTTTTTATCTAAATTCTTCCTTTCCTCGTTATTCTTATTTATCTCATCTGCAATTTTTTCGACCTCTTCACGCGATGTAGATTTAAGCAATTCAACAGCCTTTCCTCCACTTTCCATTCTACCTGCAGCATTGATTCTTGGTCCAACCAAAAAGACTAAATCCGAGATAGTTAATTCCCTATTAAAATAAAGTTTTGAATTAGCCTCATGCTTAATCTTGCTATAAGACAAAATAGCCTCAATACCAACACGAGGACATCTATTTATAACTTTAAGACCATAAAAAGCCAATACTCTATTCTCTCCCGTCAATGGCACAACATCAGCCGCAATACTTATTGCAACCAAATCCAAAAAATTCAAAATCTCATCAAAAGGCCTATTCTTTTCTTTTTGAATAGCCTGAATCAATTTAAAACCAATACCACAACCACTCAACTCTTTATATGGATAACGAGAATCAACTCTCTTAGGATCCAAGACAGCCCAAGCATCAGGTAAAGTATCAGAAGGCAAATGATGATCGCAAACAATAAAATCTACTCCTTTTTGCTTTGCATAAAAAATTTCATTATGAGCTTTAATTCCACAATCCAAGCAAATAATTAACTTAACATCATTATCAACAGCATAATCTATACCTTTGATAGACACGCCATAACCTTCCGAATAACGATCAGGAATATAAAAATCAATATTAGAAGAAAATCTTTCAAGATAAGAATAAACCAATGCCACAGCAGAAGTGCCATCTACATCATAATCACCATAAACCAAAATCTTTTCCCCACCCTTAATAGCCAACAATATTCTTTCCACAGCCTTATCCATATCATTCATTAGATAAGGGTCATGCAAATACTCATATTTTGGTCTAAAAAATCGTTCAGCATCCTCAAAAGTAGTTATGCCTCTTTGCACCAAAAGCTCCGCAACAATCTCATAAGTAAACAAATCATCATTCCCTGCATTGTTTTTACCAACACAAAGTTGCTTAGCTAAACTACTAACAATCTCTCTATCACCCCTTTCCTTAAAAGCCCAACGTTTTTCCATACCAATATTTTAGTCGGCAAAATAACACCGCATTGATTTATAATTTAATTCTTCTCTTTTTCTTCCTTTACCTACTATCACCTTTCCATTATATTCAAAAAGAGAATTGGCGACAAAGATAAGAAAAAACAACGAGGTCGCCAACTTTTTTAAATAATATTTCTTTTCAAACAACTTTTAATCTACCCCTCATATTTTTTTCAATCCCTTTTCTTAAACAACATTAATTGATTCCAATTTTATTTTCCGTAATACGAAGACAACTCTTCACAATACGAAGACGACTCTTCACGATACGAAGACAATAATAATAAATATAATTAAGAAAAAATTAAAAATAAAAAAGAAAATAATCTTGTCTTATCATCACCCAAAAATAAGCGGCGATTTTTCTTTGATTTTTTCATTTTTTTCAAAGAAAAATTAAAAAAAATCAAAGAAAAAATTCAAAAAAACAAAGACTTTTTTTATTAGAAATGCAATCGTTTATGCTTTGTAGAATCATTCATTTGATGAAATGACAGAAAATGCTTCAATAATTGGAGAGACAAATGAAAAGGTATCATCTGTTTCCACCCTCGTCAAAGTAGGAAATACACAATCCTTTACATTGTCAATAATAGCTTCACTGCTAATTAAGTATTGCTCTTCACTCTCTTTAGTCACTTTATTAAAAGACAACATTTCTGCATGAGCATCCATCATTCGGTACCTATAGTCCAAATTTAATAATTCTGGATTATTATAATAGATCATCTCTCCCACATGAAAAACAGCAATAATATCTGCACCTGATTTAATATCTGATGCAATTTCGTTTATCTTTCGATAAGTTGTTGTTTTAATGGTTGAATCATACATAACCATAGACAAGATACCATCATTCGTCAAGGTTAATAATGTTGGCATAATCTTTTTTTGTATAGAAAAACAAAAAATATGCATTCGCTTAAAAGCTTCAAATGTGTCTTGTACAAAGTCGTTAGTAATTCCTACACCGAGTGATTTACAAAACATAGCATATTTAATCCCCGTAGAAACAGGGGTAATAAATTCGATTCTGTCACCTTTCTCAAAAATTTTATCTTCCCTATAAAAAACATAGTCATCAACGAACCAGGCTTCTTTAGGAACTTTTAAAAATTTAAGTTCAGAAATCTTGTCTTGTATAATCTCACGAGATTTTGAGGCTTCAATACTGATTACTTTATCAAGGTCTGTTAATAATGAAAGAATAGAATTTACTCCATAATCTATAGTAGCAAACAAATTAACATCCGTACCAACTTCTTTATAAATAAATTCAGTAGAAAAATATACTTCAATGGCAGGAATGTTTTCAATAATATTTTTTACGGACTCAATCAGAGTGATGTAATCTACTTCATCTTCAATAGTAAATTTCTTAGAAGGAAAGGCACCTTTTATATGTGGCAAATATAGATTTAATATCAGTTGTTTTTCCAATGCAAATGGTTTTTCTTTAAGCACTTCATTTCGCTTATTTAATAACCATGAGCATTGAGGATTTTTTAAATATTTATCACGTAGTCGTTCATATGCAGATACGTAATCAGTATGTGCTAATGATTTTTGCAAAACAAATGTAATATTACGATATTCAGCCAAAAAGCTATCAATACACGCAATATTATCAAATAAATCTTGGCCTTTACTAAATCTCTCCAAACTATTAAGAGCTGCATATAATTTTTGGTATGCAGGTAATAAAAAATCATCATTAATCATACACATCAATTGTACCTTTGGGCATAGTTATACACTATATTAGAAATATTCCGACTTGACCATAATATAACTATACTACTCCATAGTTTAATTTTAAAAAGTGTTACATTACGTTTGCAAATCTACTATTTTCTTTCATATCGGCAAAAAATTTATGCAACTCATCAATATTTCATTGCTGGCAGTAGAACTTCAAGAGAAGAATGAGATCGCAGAAAGTTGTAATATTTGGCATAATGATTAAAATATAAAAAAGGCATAGAGATTTTTGTTGCAAAAAAACAAAATACTATTAAAAAACGAATGTTTTTAATAGTATTTTTCTTCCATATAACTTATTAAAAGATATCAGTTATTTTGACTATTAGACCAAATTTAAATTATTCCCCAGTAAGTTCAATAAGTGTAGACTATAGTTTCTCCATCAAAGCGAACTTTACTTGTCCGATATATGTGTATGCTAACATCGGTTTATGTTCAATATAACTTTATTCAATTGATATAATAGTCTCAATAATTTCATAATTCTGTGGCTATAATGATTGTGCAACAAAGCATTACAGACAAGTTCGTAGCAATTTACATCAATCAAGTAGCTTTGTTATCTTCCACCAATTGTCTTTGGATGTCTGACGTAACGTACTTTTATATTCTGGATGTAATTTAGTTGCTTTGGATAATCCCCCTTCCAACCAATCTACGTAAACACCTACGGGGTATTTCTTCTTCAACTTGCGATAATATTCGGTTGCGTACCATTTGTTGCTGGAAGAAATAAGTTCAATCACTTCTTCCCTTGTTAGAATATAAAACTCCATATTTGACATTTTATCATCAGGCATATAAACAAACACCCAAGGTCCTATTATTTTTTCTTCCAATTTTGGAATCGAGCCTTTATCATCAGAAATAAATCCTGTTAATATATTTTGGGTTGTTCCTGTTTTCACTTGAATCATTACACTCTTGCCATTATTGGCATTCATGCAGATTAAATCCGCATTTTTGTAATTTCTATAGACAGTGTTGATGTTGACAACATCCAATCCCCTATTTATTAACTCCATTGAGACAAGAATTTCTCCAAGTTCGCCTTTTTGTTTGTTAGTAAGTTTCATATTATTTTATGATTTTACAATTATATTATCTCCAATCATATTCAGCTCCCAAAATCTCAAGTCCTTGATATTTCCAAAGTTCTTGGTCATAATTAGGCGTGAATTTAGCCATCAACACCTTTTGTAACCTATCTTCCTCAGTATCTCTCCATCCATTAAAGTTCATAGTACGCTGATTGACTCCAATAAAATCTCCTGGGTTCAGCTGATAAAACACTGTACCGACTCGGGTCATTTTATACTGTTGGCGATTACAATCAGCTAAACGCCAACTATGATTATCTAATATGAAACAATAAGAGCCAAGACCATCGTCAGAGCTCAATGCCCCAACTGCCATATACTCTGTTCTGAACTGAGATTCTTCAACTTTTATAACGTCCCCTGTGTAGATTCTTTCTCCATTACTATCTTTGAATTCTGTTTGCACACCGGCAAAAATAACTCTACGGGCATAACCTCGTCCCTCACATTCATCGTTAAACACTTCTTCTACGACGTATTGATTATGGTCGTCTAAATATTTGTCATCTTGTTCCCACACATAGAAGTCATCCCCAAAGAAAAAGAAATCGCCAAAACAAGCATAAGCAAACTTCTTGTGTTCTGCAACATATCTTACTTTGATACTCGGCAAAAATTTATTTATTCCAGCTCCAATCTCGTATAGATATTGTTCACAAAGTCGTTTTAAGACTGTATCACTGACAACAAGCGGTGCAGCCTCTTTCCCTCTCGGCGTCTTCAAACCAAGTGTGTAATCAATAGCCATGTACGGCAACCACTGACGAGGATACGCAATATTAGGAACCTCCAATGCGTCTTCAAATAATTGAGCCATGTCAGAATCTTTGAATCCAGCAATACCACATCCTACACGTGTAAGCAGAAAACGTTTCATTGGATGTGCTTTTGCATAGGCAATGAATTTCTTTGCGTATGGGCGAATGTCTTCAAGTCCACCATGCATTGTCGGAATAGCATAGCACCTTCCTGTCGGACCATCACTAACACCCCATTCTGCACCAAACATTTCATAAGCAACTCTTGCTGCTCCTCCCATGTGTTTCCCCTCCATATTACTGCCAAACACGAATATCTCACAATTAGAGAGTCGTTCAACCTTATCAGGAGTGAATTGTTTGTGATTAATTTTCATAATATTTATAATAAACGAATTCCCTATAATTCTATTATGAGCTCCTAACTAATTTGCATCCATCATTTTCGCTAATACAAGTTGTTAGTATATACTATTCCCCGTTTTTAAACAGGTTTAATGATTAATTTATTTTGTACTTGCAAATTTACATTTTAAATTCAGTTTAACAAAATATTTATCATCTTTTTATGTGACTAATCCATATTTAATAAAACGTCAAGAGAAGAATGAGGAAATTGAAAATTGTAAAATTTTATGTATTTATCTATTACTTGCCTTAACTCATCTACTATATCAAATTATTTAATGTAGATATATTCTTGTTTAAAACCCCTTCCAAATTTTTTGTTGTATATTGCTTAATTTCCAGCCAACAATGAAACGAGTATAAACATCTATAATCGCATATAGATAAATAAATGGTATGTATGAAATGTACTACACACTTAATTTGGACATGTAATTTCTATATTGCAAAGTAAGCAAGAACGAAAACATTTTAAACAACCACATAATGATAAGTTTTTACAAAATCGTTTTCAGCTCATGCCTGCAAGGGACTGTGCTTTTTATTTCACTTTCAGTCCAATATCCTCGGCAAGCTTTGGCTAAAAATAAAACACTATTAAAAAACGAATGTTTTTTAATAGTTTTTCTCTTCCGTATAACTTTTTAAAAAGATATCAGTTATTTATTATTATATATATGTATTCCTTTTTGGAAGATTTTTTGTTCTTTTGAAGAATAATTGCTTTTAGGAAGAAAAAAATTCCTTTTTCGCATGTAATTTCTTCTTTTTTAGAATAAATAATTCAATAAACTCCATTTCACTGCTATGAAACAATAAAACAAATATAACAAAAAACTCCCGAGAAAGAACTTCCCAGGAGTAAAATCCACAATTATGAAAACAAAAAAATGATTTATGCTATTACACAAATCATTGTAGTCTCGGGCGGACTTGAACCGCCGACCCCTACATTATCAGTGTAGTG
>JAGCLI010000299.1 GCA_017647065.1 Bacteroidales bacterium | reverse complement strand
CCTCAGGATTGAAAATAGCAGGTAAAGCACTTCTGTTTACTGTACCCTCTGCTGTCATAGCATCTTTCCCAACATTACGTGTATCAGGCACTTGCTTTGCTAAAACTACAATTTTAAAACTCATTATTATTCAAATTTTAGTTAAAATCTGTGCAAAAATAAGAAAAAAAAATAAAATAACACCATTAACTATTAAACAATCTAAATTTCATTTAATTTCTTATTAAATTATTCTTTTATTTATTGAGTATTAATTTAAGGTTATTTCAACTCCAAGAATTCGAATCAAAATCTGGTACTAAATTGTTTTGAGAGGAAAGTTCTTGAAATAACCCTTGACTTAATCCTATTTCATAAAAATAATCGCAAACTTCTTGATATTCTTTTTCGTTTAAGTATTGGTTTAGATATTCTTGTTTATATTGTTCACAAGGAGTATATTGACTCATTAGTGATACGTTTATATTAAATGATATATCACTAATATTCCATAGTGCTTTTTTTGAGTTATTGATTTGTGATGGTAGTATTAAATGTCTTACAATTACTCCATTTCTTCCTTTTTGGCGATACATTTCCTCTATTGCTTTAAGGGCTATTTCGGGGTAATTTTCGACCCTTGATAGTTCTTTTGCAAGCAAAATGTCACTATATTTATAATCGGGCAGGTAAACATCTACAAACTCCTCTAAATCACGAAGAATTTCAACCCTATCATAAGCATTTGTGTTGTAAACTATTTTTGGATAAATGCCTTGTGAATGTAAGGTGCGAATTATCGCTCGCATTAGAGCAATAGAGTGGGAGGGAGAAACAAATCCTAAAACATTTTCACTTTCTTGTAATACTTTTTTAATTTCTAAAATTAAATCATCGAAAGTTGAGTATGAATTTTTTACTTCATTCTTATTATCGCTTATTTGTTTGTTTTGACAATAGGTGCATTGTAAATTACAGTGCGAGAAAAATACATTGCAAATTCCTTTTTCGCCACTTAAAGAAGGTTCTTCGCCTTTATGATTGCATACAAGTGCTACATTTAGAGAAGCATCGGTTTGACAAAATCCTTTTTCGCCTTTTAATCTATTTACTTTGCAACGTCTTGGACATAATTGACAAGAAGATAGTAAATTTAATTCGTAGTCGTCGTATGGTATATTTTGAAGCATAATCAAATAATAATTTTCAACATGCAAAGGTAAATAAAAAAATAATAGTATCTTTGCAAGTATGGAACAAAATGTTGTTAAAAAACAAGTAAGGAGAATGAGTCAGGAGGAGGCTTTTAGATTAAATGGTAAGATTCCTCCACAAGCGATAGAAATAGAAGAAAGTGTTTTAGGAGCTTTGCTTCTTGATCAAAATGCTATTACAAATGCAATTGATATTTTGCGTGCAGAATATTTTTATTTAGAGGAGCATCAATACATTTATTACTCTATAACTTCGTTATTTAGAGATGGAAATCCTGTTGATTTACTTTCGGTTGCAGATCAATTAAAGAAAGATGGAAGATTTGATGAGATAGGAGGGTTGAATAAATTAGTATCTCTTACATCTCGCATTACTTCTGCTGCACATATTGAATATCATGTAAGAATTCTTTCGGAAAAGTATATTCAAAGAGAATTGATTAGAGTTTCGACAGAGACTTTAAAGGATTCGTATGATGAAACACAAGATGTTTTAAATCTTTTAGATAGAACGGAAACTAAGTTTTTGGAGATAAATGATAGTAATTTCAAGAGTGATTTTCATTCAATGGACGCTCTTTTGTTTAATACATTAAAAGAGATTGAGGCAAATCAAAATTCCGCAGACGATAGTATGGGAGTAGTTACGGGATTTAATGATTTAGATGCAAGAACGGGAGGTTTTCAAAAGGGTACTTTACTTATCTTAGCGGCACGTCCTGCAATGGGGAAAACAGCCTTAGCATTGACAATGGCAAGGAATATGGCAGTGGATTTTAATAAACCTGTAGCAATTTTTTCTCTTGAAATGACGGCCACAGAATTGATGTCACGTTTGATTGCAGCAGAAAGTGGGATAGATGCTAAGAAGTTTAAAGTTAAAGGAGAACTTCAAGATTGGGAAAAAGAACAATTACGTAGTAAAACCAATGCTCTTGCACACGCTCCAATGTATATTGATGATAATCCAGGCCTTACAATCTTCGAATTAAGAGCAAAGTGTAGAAGATTAAAGCAAAAATATAATATTCAAATGGTTTTCATTGATTATTTGCAACTTATGTCGGCGGGAGATACTATGAAAAATGGAGGAAACCGTGAACAAGAAATTTCATATATTTCTCGTCAATTAAAAGCGTTAAGTAAGGAAATAGGAGTTCCTATCATGGCTCTTTCGCAACTTTCAAGAGCGGTGGAAACAAGAGGTGGAAGTAAACGTCCTCAACTTTCCGATTTAAGAGAATCAGGAGCAATTGAGCAAGATGCCGATATGGTGATGTTTGTTTATCGTCCTTCGTATTATGGTATTGATGTGGAGAATGGAATGAGTACCGAAGGCTTAGCAAAACTAATTATAGCAAAGCATAGGAGCGGGGAACCGGGAGATGTTAATCTAAGATTTGTTGAAAGGTTTGTAAGATTTGAAAATATGTATGATTCTATACAAACACCTGAGGCAATGATTCTTAATTCTCAAATGAATAAGGAAATAAATACTACTTTAGAAAAAGATGAAACCATTCCATTCTAAGATAATAATAGTATTATTCTTTTTATTTTGTTTTTCCTTGTCACTTAGGGCTAATTATTTGGTTATTCCTATGGACGAAACGCAAAAAAATCATTTAAAATCATACGGTGTCGCTTTTAAAGCCCTTACTTTGGAGTATGAAGTAGATTGGATGTTGAATTATCAAGGTGGAGCATTTACTTTATCATATTCAAAAGAGATTGAAAACCTTTGTAGATTAAAAGGCGTAAGTTATTATCTTATAACACCTTCTCAGTATTTGGCAGTTTTGGAAGAAATTGCGAATCCAAGCGTAAATCAAGATGTAGTAAAACTTCATAAAGCCCCCAAAATAGCAGTATATTCTCCTAAAAATAAATTACCTTGGGACGATGCGGTAACGCTTGTTTTGACATACGCCGAAATTCCTTATGATGTTGTTTATGATGAAGAAGTTATCAATGATGTATTACCATTATATGATTGGTTGCATTTGCATCATGAAGATTTTACGGGACAATATGGTAAGTTTTGGGCATCTTATAGAAATAAAAAATGGTATCAAGACGATGTAGCCTTGCAAGAGCAAACTGCAAAACTCTTAGGATTCAATAAAGTTTCACAATTAAAACTTGCAGTAGCAAAGAAAATTAGAGATTTTGTAACAGGCGGAGGATTTATGTTTGCGATGTGTTCCGCACCCGATAGTTTTGATATAGCCTTAGCAGCAGAGGGCGTTGATATTTGTTCAGAAGCATTTGATTATGACGCTATTGATGCAAACGCACAAGAAAAACTTGATTTCTCTAAATGTTTTGCTTTTGAGAATTTTACAATTGTTACAGACCCTTACACATACGAGGTTTCAAATATTGATGTTCCTATAAGCCGTTCACGTCAAGTTAAAGAAAAAGATGACTTTTTTACTTTATTTGATTTTTCTGCAAAATGGGATTGGGTTCCTACAATGCTAACTCAAAACCATAGCAGAATTATTAAAGGATTTATGGGACAAACAACAGCGTTTATGAAACGTTT
>JAGCLI010000298.1 GCA_017647065.1 Bacteroidales bacterium | reverse complement strand
CATCGGCAGTTGCAGCGGTTGTTTTATTGTTTTTCCTTGTTAAACCCTTGGTTAAAAACGAGCAAACGCCTACTGCTACAAGCAAGGAATTGATTGCTGAAAATAATCCTAAGAAAAAATTTGAAAAAGCTAAGGAAAAATTTTCTAATCCTAAGAAAAAAATTAAAAAAGCTAAGGAAAATTTTACCTTTGTTATAGAAGATGAGCAAGACTCTATAATTCACCAAATTGCATTCCAAGAAACAGAGCTTCCATGTGCAGAAATAGAGAAGCAAGAGCGTATTTTATATATGAGATACGAAGAGAGCATAATGGTAAAAAAAGTCTCAAAACCTTCTCTTGCAAGTAGGATTGTTAAGAGCATAGGTTTAGAGGAAAAGATTGAGGAGTTTTATGATTCGGATTTTGTTTCCAATACAAGAAATGCAATAAACACTGCAAGAAGTCTTGGCAAAAAACAAGTGAAAACAACAACTACAACAATAAAAAGAGAAGAAAGTATAAATGTTTAATAAATAAAAATTAAAAGTTATGGTAAGGAAAATCACAACCTTAGTAGCATTAGTGAGTCTTTTTACAGCGTTCAACGCAGTAAAAGCTCAAGAGGAAGAAGACAAAGCCTCTAAAGTGGAGTTTAGTCAAACAATTCATCAAGGCGAAACATTGAAATTAGGTAACTTTATTTCGGTGGTTTCAAAAGAAGGTTCAAAAGGGAAAAAGAATGTAAAAATTTGCACTTCTACTGATTCCCCTATTATAGATGAATTAGATGAGGAATTAAATTGGATATGGAATAGCAAGGATATTACAAATGCTGATACAATTTTTGTTTTGGCTGATTCTGTTCTTCTTGAAAAGAAATTATGGAATAGCAATGGTAATATTATAGACGAAAGGTTGATCGTAGTTTTTACAGATAACAACAGATATTCTTTAAGTTATGCTAACGTAGCAGATATTGACGAACTTGCTACTTTCACAACAGTCATCAATATATTTAACAAAATAGCAAATGAGGGTGATAAATTAAAGCAATTCGATACAATAAACTTAAATATCGAAGAATTGAATAAAGATTTAGAAAAAGCATTAAACAAATATCATAAAAACATAGATGTAAACATAGAAACACCGAAGAAAAAGAAAGACATATTAGACATAAGTTTAGCTTTCGGTGCAAGTTATGTAAATTGGAGTAATGCAGGTTTTTATTCTGTTCCGCAATCCTCTGACCCATTTTCATTAAAATATGGATTAGGTGGAGATATTTTATTACAATTTAAAATCTTTCCTAAAAGTCTTATTTCTATCTCAACAGGCATAGGACATCAAGCTAACGATTTTGAATTTAAAAACGGATTTAACAACTATGAATTTGCAACAAACCCTACATCAAATGACTATTCTGTACAAAAAAACTATCTTGCAGTAAACTATATTACAGTTCCATTGACAATAGACTTTAATTTGAATAAAGATTTCAGAATACATATTGGAGCAATGGGTGGAATCAATTACAATACGTCAAGAACCGGATTTATACGTTCCTACAAAGAAAACGGAGAAATAACAGTCCAACACTCCGGCTCTGCATTTAGCCAACTCAACCCTTTCAAATTAGACGCCATGTTTGGAATTTCATTTAGTGAATTCACACTATATGCCAACTATGCTTTAACCGATATGTTTGAAAGCACATATAAATTCCAAGCAAGACCATTTAGCTTCGGCTTAATGGTATGGTATTAAGCCCATTTCACTACATAAATTAAAAAAGGCTGGATTTTACAATTCAGCCTTTTTGTTTTTTAGTTTTAAGAGCGTGATTTCGGGTGTTGTTCCTAATCTTATTGGTATTCCAAACGTGCCACTACCTTGGGAAACATAGATTTGAAGTCGGCCTTTTTTGTATAGTCCACGATTATACACAAAGTTTTTGTCGTTAATCAAGGTTAATGGAAAAATTTGTCCGCCATGAGTGTGGCCACATAGGTAAAGGTCGGCTCCTGCTTTTGAAATGTATTCGCTTCCTAATGGTGTGTGATGCAAAACTATTGTTGGCATTGTGCCCGAAACAGGAATTGTTGGCATAATGCTTTGAATGGTTTTTCTTTCTGCAACTGATAGCGGGTCGGAGGTTTGAGAGTTGGGACGCATATATTCTAAGCCTATAATTCTTAGCCCAAGTGTATCGACAAATTCGTTTTCCAATACCCTCACTCCTATTTCTCTTAGGTTGTTTTTAAGTTTTTCTACTCCTACTTGTGCATCGTGATTGCCATCTACAAAATAGATTGGTGCTTTTAGATTTTTTAGTGGAGCGATTGTTTGCTTGTCTGAGTTGTAATGGCTTTCTACTAAATCACCTGTTATAAAGATTATGTCGGGATTTAGTTCGTTTACTTTGTTTACTATTTTTCTTAGGTGGTTTTCGCCTCTAAAATGTCCTAAATGTATGTCGGAAAGATGCACTGCTTTGATTTCTTTTGTAAGGTGTGGGAGTTGTATTTGTGTTTCTTTTTCTCTTATGCAAAAGGCGTTGATTGTGGTGTATAGAAAAAGAAGTGTGGTGAGCGAAATCAAGATTGAAAGATGTGTTTTGCGTTTTAGACGAAAGATTAGTTTGAGTACATCGCTCACAAGTAAGGATAATAAAAAGATTAGCAAGAATGATAATAAGTAGGCAAAGAATACGACTAATATGTGCATAAAAGGGTTTACTGTAAAGGGCGTTGGTGCTGAAAGCATCGAGTAAAGTGAAAGCAATATCGCAAGTATATAAAATAGATATATGTATAAGGGTTTTATTTTTAAGAGTTGCTTTGTTCTTACTATTAAATAAATTGTGCCTATCAAGACTACGGAAAGGAATATTGGGACTACCATTCTATATTACTGCGTTAAAAAAAGGCGATTCTCCGTTAAAGAGAACCGCCGATATGAAAAAAATCAAAAATTTAACTTTCTACAATAATTGTTTGTTGTAATTTGTTAAGCTTTCTAAGGCATTTGTTTTTACGTTAACGTAATCTGTTACGCCTTGTGCATTGAAGCTTTCCATTTGTTCAACAGGGTTTCCTGCAACAACGATATGTTTGAACGCTCCTTTTAATGTAGGAAGTGCTCCTGCTACTAATTCTGCATATTCGTCATCTGATGAACAAAGAACAACTATATCTGCTTTTGATTCTACGGCTGCTTTTGCTCCTTCTTCTGCTGTTGCAAATCCTACGTTGTCTATGATTTCGTATGATGCTAATCCAAAGAAGTTTGTTGTGAATTGTGCTCTTGCTTTACGCATTGCAAGGTT
>JAGCLI010000297.1 GCA_017647065.1 Bacteroidales bacterium | reverse complement strand
TATCATCTCCACAAATTCTAATTAGGCGACCAGAGGAACTGCTGGTCTGTTTGATAAATCTCTGCATTTAGCAGTTTTCAATGTTGCCAAAACGAAAGTTAAGAAGATGTTCCTTTTCTCCATGTCGCTTTCTTTGTTTTAAAGTCTTAAATCTTCTTTCTTTTATTCTTGTTTACCGTATCGTCTTGTGCCGTGATAGAGTTCAAACTTGCAGAACCTACATTCAAGATTAGAATTGTAGATTGGAATCTTTTTACTTGGCTTTAAGCCAATTCTTTTCAAAGCTTCAAAGTCCGAAGAAATAACCCAAGCAGTGTTTCCTTCGTGTTTCGATTTCAAGGCAGTGCCTATTCTGTCGTAAAGAGCGTAAATATCCTCTACTTCTATTCTTTCGCCGTATGGAGGATTTGTAATAATTAAGGTTTTGCCTTGTGGAGGTTCTTGTTTTTCTATTTCGCAACGGAAAAGTTTTATGTCTTTGTGTAGTTTTGTTAGTTTTATATTTTCAGTTGCTTGTGCTATTGCAGAAGATGAAAGATCTGAACCCCAAATTTCATAATCAAAATCGCTGATTTGTTTATCTGCTTCTTCTTTTACTCGTTTCCATTCCGGCATTGAAAAGTCGCTCCATTTCTTAAAGGCAAATTTCTTTCTGTAATATTGAGCCGGAATATTATAAGCATACATACAAGCCTCAATCAAAAGAGTTCCACTTCCACACATTGGATCTAAGAAATTACAATCTTTTTTCCAACCGCTAAGTTGTATCAATCCTGCTGCGGTTACTTCGTTCAGCGGAGCTTGTCCCATATTTGCTCTGTAATTTCTTTTGTGCAAAGAATCGCCTGAGGAGTCTAAGGAAATTGTTACTTGATTTTCCCAAATATGTAGGTTAAGTTTTATTTCGTATTCGTCTTTTGTAACGGTAGGTCTTTGATTAAACATTTTACGAAATCTATCGCAAATAGCATCTTTTGTTTTTTGAGAAGCGTAAAGCGAGTGTGTAAATATTTCGCTATTAACAGAATTGTCAATAAATATCTTTGCATCGGGATTCATATACTTTTCCCATTTCATTCTATACACTTCGTTGTATAATTCTCTTTCATTGTTTGCTTGAAACGAAGCTATTGGTTTTAAAATGCAGAGTGCTGTTCTTAAACAATAGTTTGCTTTGTACAAAAGAGTCATATCGCCCTCAAAACTCACTGCTCGTTTAAGTATTTCTATGTTTTTTGCACCTAAGGTTTTCAATTCTTCTGCCAAGACTTCTTCTAAACCAGCCATTGTCTTGGCTGTCATTTTAAAGTCTTTGCTATTTGTTATTGTTTTGTTCATTGAATCTTTATTTTAGATTGTTTAAGAATTTTTCTTTATTGACAACAACTCTTGTGTGTGAGGCTTGTCCTATCATATCTTCTCCTTCGTAGGCTGATATGTTGAAAAACAACTTTTTTCCATCAACTTTTATCAATTCGCTTTTGCAAACAATCTCTTTTCCTATTGCTGAGGCTTTTATGTGTTTGGTATTTATTTCCACTCCAACGCTTACGCAATCCTCAGGCAAGTGATTACGCAAAGAATTGTTTGCTGTTTTTTCCATAAGTGCTATCATAGCAGGTGTTGCAAAGACTTCTACACTTCCAGAGCCTACAACGGTTGCTACATTGTTTGCATTTACTATTTCTTTCTCTTCATTACAAAGATTCAAAGGGATATTAAGTTCCATATATCTTTATTATTTTTTTATTTCTATTTGTTCTACTAATTCTATTTGAGCTTTTTGATAATCTTCCGGCACTCCTATGTCAATGAAATAACCATTTGTTATTATGCCTCTAAGATTTCCTTTTTCTACTTCCTTTTCCAAAAAGTCTTTTTCAAAGGAAAATTTTTCAGGTAAGTTCTTATCTTTAAATATATCTTTATTCAAAACATATACTCCTGCATTTATGAGTGCTTTTTCTTTGAATTGTTTTTCTTCAAAGGCTGTTATCACCTCATCTTTCAAAACAACAGAGCCATATCTTGAGACATTATTCATTTCTTTCAAAACAAGAAGTGAGTGATTTTTTGATGTAGGGATTTTTCTCTCTATTTCTTCAAGGTCAATCTTGATAAAAGAATCGCCATTCAAGACAAGAACACTTTGACTCTCTACCATAGTCATTGCTTTTGCTATTGCTCCACCTGTTCCCAAAGGTTCCGATTCTATACTATAAGAAATAGAAAGTCCATTAAAACTCTCGCCAAAGGTTTCTTGTATTATTTCATACATATAACCAACAGATAAAACAACTTTTTCAATTCCTTGCAATTGCAAGTATTGTAAAAGAAGCATTAAAAAAGGTTTCTTGCCAATAAGTGCCATAGGTTTTGGCACATTGCTTACAACCGATTGCAATCTTGTGCCTTTTCCTCCTGCAAGGATTATGGCTTCTTTTATGTTTTTATTTAAATTTGCCACGTTTCTAAGCCTTGGTTTGTAAATTCAAATCGTCTAACCTTTCCTCCAAAAGAATCTAAGGCTTTAATTACTTCATATCTTTTTGCTTCCGAAGCATAAAAGAAAATATATCCTCCTCCGCCTGCACCAGATATTTTACCTCCGCTTGCTCCTGCTTGAAGTGCTGCATTATATACGCTTTCAAATAAATCGGTGCTTATACCTCTTGCCATTTGTCTTTTATATTGCCAACCAAGGTTAAGAATATCTCCTATTTTATCTAAATCGCTTTTGAGCAATGATTCTTTCATCAACACAGCTTGGTGTTTTAGTTGTTGCATTGCTTCTATTGATTGTGTGTTATTTGCAATCACATTTTTTTGTTGTTGTTCTATTATCTTGGCAGAGTCTCTTGATGTAGCGGTATAAAACAAAATTATATTTCTTGAAAGTTCATTTAGAATTTTATCTTTGATGCGAAGAGGATTTACAATAACTTTTCCTTCTGCATAAAACTCCATAAAATTAAATCCTCCAAAGGTTGCAGCGTATTGGTCTTGTTTTCCTCCTGCAAGCAACATATCTTCTCTTTCTATGCTGTATGCCAAAGATGCAATATCGTATTCTGCAAGCGGAAGTTTTAACCATTGAACGAAAGCTCCTAAAACTGCAACTACTAAGGTGGAAGAAGTTCCTAATCCACTACCTGCTGGTGCATCAACAAAGGTATGAATATCAAAAGACAACTTTCCGACATTGAAATCTCTGACAATTCTGTTGTAAACGGCTTTTAAAAGGTCTATTTCTCCGTTTATTGGAAGTTGTTCTACACTATCGTATTCATATCTTTGGTTTTTATCCTCTAAAAAGAAACGTATTTTACCATCATTGTGAGGAATAATATCACAATATGCATATAAACTTATAGTGGCATTAAGAATGCAACCGCCATATATGTCAGAAAATGGAGAAACATCTGTCCCCCCTCCGGCTAAGCCTAATCTTAAAGGTGCTTTACTTCGTATTATCATTTATTTTTCAAGAGTTTTTGTGTATAATTCTTTAATGGATTCGGTCATTCTCTCCCACGAAAATTTTTTCTTTTCTTCCATTAAACTTTCTGTAAAATCTGTTTTGTTTTTGCAAAAATCCAGCAAACAATCTGCAATAGATTGTGGATTAGGTTGACAAACGTATCCGCTTTTTCCGTGCTTTACTATTTCGGCTAAGCCTCCTACGTCAGTAACTAACATAGGTTTTTCAAAATGAAAGGCAATTTGTGTAACGCCACTTTGAGTTGCTGTTTTGTATGGCAAAACTACCAAATCGCAAGCACAAAAATAATTCTTCACATCTTCGTTTGCAATAAACTTATTGTGGATAGTTATGTTTTTTAAGTCTAATTCTTTGATTATTTCATCGTATTTTGATTGTGGTTCATAGAATTCTCCCGCTACTGTAAGGTGTAAAGGATAGTTCTCTAAGGCTGGATTTTTTAAAGCTTTGATTAAAAAATCTAATCCTTTGTAATCTCTAACTAAACCAAAGAATAAAATATTTATTTCTTTGCTTTGTAAACCCAAGTTTTTTTGTGCAGTTTCTTTATCTATTTTTTCTCCAAAATTATCAAAGATTGGGTGAAAGCAAAGCGAGCGTAGTACTTTTTTATCAAAGATTTCTATATCATCAAACACACTTTTGCTCATTGCAATCCAAGCATCGACACAACCAACAAAGTATTTTGTTAGCCAAGAATCAAAAAAACGTCTTTCATGTGGAATAATGTTGTCGGCAATTGCTATTATCTTTGTTTTTTTGTTGCTTTTGATTATGCGAGCTATTGTGCCAAAACAAGGAGACATAAAGGGCATCCAATATTTTATAATAACAATATCGGGTTTTTCTTTCTTTATTTTTTTACCTACTTTAATCCAATTAAAAGGGTTAATAGAATTAACACAGCGTTCTATGGAAAAATCGTTTTTATTCTCACTTGTAGAAAATTGTGTTTTACCTGGGAAAAGTATAGAAGGATATTGAAGTGTGAATGTTTTGATTTCTACTTCCTCTCCTTCGTCTTTGAATTGACTCATCAGTCTTTCGTTAAATGAAGCTAAACCTCCGCGATAGGGATATGCTGTTCCGATTAGTGTTATTTTCATTCCTATTATTTCTTTTTAGCTATAAAGATATGATGTTCAATATTTATGTCTTCTTTCTTTGCTATTGCAAATTTTTCTAATTCCTCCAAGGAAAGCGTTTCAACGAATTTATTTTCTTCTACTTCAAAGCCTGCTTTTTCTAAAACACTTGCGTAATCTTTTCCAAACTCTCTTACGTGGTCTTTTTGTCCAAAATGTTTTTCTCTTTCTTCGGGCGAGGTAATGGTTGAATCCTCATAAGTAGTTTCTCTTTTTGGATTTATAGGACTAAGCAAAATTGCCCAACCGTTTGGTTTCAATACACGTTTTATTTCACTTAATGCCTTAGGTAAGTCGTTTACGTGTTCAAGTATATGATTTGCCATAAGAACATCAAAACTATTATCCTCCAATGGCATATTTTCAATATTCAAATGAATATCTGCCCAAGGTGATTCAAGGTCTGCTGTTTTGTAATCGAGGTTTGGCATTTTTTTAAACAAAGGAATAAAGCACATTTCAGGGGCTATGTGCAAGAAAGAAAGCTTATCTTGAAATAAAGTTGTTTCTTTTTGAAAATATAGCCACAACAAACGATGTCTTTCTAAGGCAAGACAATTTGGACACAAGGCATTTTCTCTTTAAACAACATATCAGTATGGCAAGAACTTTCTATAATGTTTCCCACAAACGGGACAATGTTTTTTGTTGCCTAAATAAAATAACTTTGCAAAGATTTTAAATACCAAAACTAACTTTTGGAGGTATTTACGAGGAACTTTTTGTAAAAAAAACTTTATAATCTTTTTCATTTTTCAAAGTATTGTTTGCAAAAATACTAAGATTTTAAAGATTTTCAGTGATTTTCTTAATGAATTTCCACTTTATGAAAAATTCTTTGGCAATTATTCTAAATAAAGTATAGACTGGTATGGCTAAAATCATACCTAAGATTCCGCCAACTTCACCTGCCATGAGTATTACTAAAAATATTTCTAACGGATGTGCTTTTACACTTTTTGAATAGATAAGTGGTTGAAGTATAAAATCGTCAATTAGTTTTACTATCGCAAAAACACTAATAAATTTAACGATAATAGGAATTATATCAAGAGTTGGGTCTGCTCCAAGATAACTTGTAAGTCAAAACATAAGACCTACAAATCCTCCTATCAAGACTCCAATATATGGAAGTATAACCATAACACCACAAATAGTGGCAACAAGAATTACATTCTTTAATCCTACTAAGTAAAAGCCAAGAGAAAGAAGTGCAATCATAATTATAATCTCGGAAAAGATACCTAAGAAATATCTACTTATAAGAGAACGAGAAGAAGTTATGATTTTATGAATTTCATCTAAGTATAAATCGGGCGTAACTGCATTTATAAATTTGTTTACTAAATTATTATCCTTTAAAAAGAAGAAAGTAACAAAAAGAATAATGAACGTACCCATTACAATATTACTTGTAAGATTTATCATAGTTTCTGCAATATTTGTAAGGTTCAATGTATTAAGCGTTTCTAAGATATAGGAAGAAAAAATAGTTTCTAAACTTTTGTCTTGAGGTAATAATTGATATTCATACAAAAATTGTTCTATTTTACTTATTGGTTCTGCATAATAATCTGCAATCTTGTACACATCAAGATTGGCAAATTCCATCGCTTGACTAATAAATAATGGAACAATCAAATAACCTAAGAGCGTAAAAATTGAAACAAGAGAAACTAAGGTCAAAATGGTGGTTATTGTCCTTGAAAAATGATATTTTCCTATATGAAATTTTTGGAGTAAATTTTGAATAGGTGTTCCCATAAAAGCGAGAATCAACGCCAAAAGTATACATACAACAAGGAAACGAAAATACCACATTAAATAAATAATCAATCCAATAATAGAAAGTGAAAAAATCCACTTTGCAATCTGAGGAAATTGAAATTTTTCGTTATTCATAATTTTTGTGTATTTATTATTCATTATCTTCAATCAACCACTCTGCAAAAGAAGTCGCAGTTTCATGTAGTTTAAGTCTTGCTAACTTAATTCCACTTGGAAGAATACTAGATATCCTTTTATGAAACTCCATAATTAAATTTTCACATGTAGGTTGATTATCAAACAAAATAAGTTTTGTATTTGTTTGCTGCAATACAGAGGCGAAAGAACTATCTTTACAAAGAACGACTGCGTGATCAAAATCTTGGATTACATTTTTTTCTACAAGTTCTTTGATTGATTTAAAATCTAAAACCATTCCTGAATCATTGCTTTCATTAGTTTTTGAATAATCTCCTATTATTGTAACAAACAATTTATAAGAGTGTCCATGAAGATTTCTACACAATCCTTGATACTCATCAAGAGCATGAGACATTTCAAATCTAAATTCCTTTGTTAATCTTAATTTCATACGGCAAAATTACTATTTTTTCTTTGTTTTAATAAGAAAATATTATTTTTTCGTATTTTTGCAATCTATGGATAATAATAGATTACAAAAAGTAGCCCGTTTGATTCAAAAAGATATGGGCGAGATTCTGAGATATGAATCTAAAAACCTATTTAAAGGTGCAATGATTACAGTAACGCGTGTAAGGGTTTCCTCAGATTTATCAATAGCTAAGGTATATATTAGCATATTTGCCCTTGGAGGAGTTACAAATGATGAAATTTATCAATTAGTTCAAGCTAACAAACCATTTTTACGTAATAAGCTTGCAACAATGGAAAGAAATCAATTGAGAATTATTCCAGATTTGACTTTCTTTGTTGATGATAGTTTAGATTATAGCGAAAATATTGATAGATTACTAAAATCTTAAAAAATATTCTTTAATGCGATTCAGCTTCTTTATAGCGATGAGATATTTCTTCTCAAAGAAAGAACTTAAAGTTATTAACATAATATCTTTAATCTCTCTTATCGGTGTAGGAGTTGTAACTATGGCATTACTAATTGTACTTTCCGTCTTCAATGGTTTTACTTCCCTTGCTTCGGATATGCTTAGTTATTCTAATCCTGACTTAATAGTTGAGCCAAGTAAAGGAAAAATTATAAATCTTGAAGAAATAAACTTGCAGCAAATAGAATCTATTGCCCAAGTACAAGCAATAACGCCCGTGATTAAAGAATCGGTACTTATTTCCTTTGAGAATGCTCAAAGCATTGTTGATATGTACGGAGTGAAAGAAGAGTTTTTTAAAATTTCCAACATAGATACAACAATGCAAATAGGAAATACCTCGCTTTACACTACGGATAAGCCAAATTGTATTTTGGGTTATTCGCTCATGTTAAAAATGTCGCTTTATCAAGGTGCAGAAAAACACAATATTCCTATACAATTCTGCATTCCTAAAAAGAACCCAACAACAGTTATAGTACCTGAGGACAATTTAAACATAAGTAAAGCCTTGTTTTCAGGTAGTTTTATGACTCGAAGTGAGATTGACGATAATGTTGCAATAGTTCCTCTTTCTTTTGCACAAAATTTGTTGGAATTATCGCCAAATCAAGCCAGCAATCTTAATATCAAACTGAAAGATACAAAAAAAACAGAAAAGATAAAGGCTGAAATAGAGAAAATTATTCCTAAAACCTATGTCGTAAAAAACAGATTAGAACAAGATCCTGTTTATTACAAAGTAGTAAAAGCAGAAAAATTAGCAGTATATATAATATTAGGATTCATTATATTTATTGCGAGTTTTAATATTATGGGAGCATTATCCCTACTCATTATGACAAAGAAAAAAGACATAATGATACTAAGAACAATGGGGGCAACAAAGAAAGATATTCGCAAAATATTTTTCATAAACGGAGTAATGATGAGTGTAATAGGAATGATATGCGGACTAATTTTAGGAACGATATTTTGTTTATTACAACAATATTTTGGAATCATAAAAATGGGATCTTCTTTCATAGTAGATAGTTTCCCAATAAAGATATACATAACAGATATATTAGCAATATTCTTAATGGTTTCAACAATTTCCTGTTTATGTACAGGCCTAATGTCAAGAAAAATAAAATTTAACAAATAGAAAATAAAGAAACATCATGATAGAAAACACAAAAAAATTAGTAGTTTACAATACGCTTAGTAGAAACAAAGAAGAATTTCAAGCAATAAACGCACCTTTTGTTGGAATGTATGTTTGTGGACCAACAGTTTATGGAGATGCACACTTAGGACACGCAAGAGCAGCATTAACATTTGATACTGTTTTTCGTTTCCTAAAATATATGGGATACAAAGTAAGATATGTTAGAAACATAACAGACGTTGGGCACTTGGAAAACGATGCAGACAGCGGAGAAGATAAGATTGCAAAAAAAGCAAGGTTGGAACAATTAGAGCCAATGGAAGTTGCACAACACTATACTCAAAGGTATCTTGAAGCAATGGATTCAATGAACATTTTACGTCCAAGCATTCAACCAACAGCAACAGGACATATTATTGACCAAATACAAATTGTAGAAAAATTATTAGAAAATGGTTACGCCTATATAAGCAATGGCAGTGTTTATTTTGACGTTTTAAAATACAATAACGACACTCACAAATACGGAGTATTATCTAATAGAGTTATTGAAGAGATGATAGCCAACACACGTGAGCTTGACGGTCAAGAAGAAAAGAGAAATCCTGCCGATTTCGCACTTTGGAAAAAAGCCTCACCAGAACACATAATGCGTTGGCCATCTCCTTGGAGTGATGGTTTCCCTGGCTGGCATTTAGAGTGCACTGCGATGAGCAGAAAGTACCTTGGAGAAAAATTTGACATACATGGCGGAGGGTTAGACTTACTTTTCCCTCACCACGAAAGCGAAATCGCACAATCAATCTGTGCCTTTGGTTGCGAACCTGCAAAATATTGGTTACACAACAATATGATAACAATCGGAGGTCAAAAAATGGGTAAAAGTCTTGGTAACTTCATAACCCTAACCGAATTTTTCACAGGTTCTCACCCTAAATTAGACAAGGCATATAGCCCTATGACAATTCGTTTCTTTATCTTGCAAGCACACTATCGTTCAACACTTGATTTTTCTAACGAAGCACTTTCAGCAGCCGAAAAAGGAATGAAAAAACTCTTTGAAACACAAAGAACAATTAACAACTTACCAACCTCAGACAAAACAAGCGTAGATTTCAATGCAATATTTACAAAATGTATTGAAGCAATGTGCGATGATTTCAATACACCGGTAGTAATTGCCAATATGTTTGAAATCTCTCGTTTAGTAAACCTAATCTCAGATAAGAAAGAAACAATCACAGAACAAGATAAAACTGCATTAAAAGAAAACTTTGAAATCATTTTCAGTGAAATATTAGGACTGAAAAGCGAACAAAGCGACAATACAAGCAATATAATTGAAGGCTTGATGAGTATAATCGCTGAAATGAGAGCAGAAGCAAGAGCAAACAAAGATTGGGCAAAAAGTGATATGATAAGAGATAGATTATCAGAAGTAGGAATCACAATCAAAGACGGAAAAGACGGAGCAAAATGGGAAATAAACTAAATATATTCATAATATTTGTGTTGATTTTGGGGTTTCTATCTTGCAAAAAGAGTGAAACAGAAACCCAAATCACTCAACTTAACTACACAAACGTAGAAACACCTACTTTTAATGCAGACTCGGCATACTCTTACGTAAAAGCACAATGCGATTTTGGGCCAAGAACTCCTATGAGCAAAGCCTCACAACTCTGTGGCGACTATTTAATCAATTTTATGAAACAATACGCCGACACAGTCTATGTACAAACATTCTCTTCTAAACTTTGGGACGGAACAAATGTTGAAGGAAGAAACATTATAGCGAGTTTCAATCCACAAGCCTCAGACAGAGTAGTCTTAGCAGCACATTGGGATAGCAGACTTTGGGCAGACGAAGATACAAACGAAGAAAATCACAAAAAAGCCATAGATGGAGCAAACGATGGTGCGAGTGGAGTTGGCGTTTTAATGGAAATTGCAAGAGTATTTCGCCAAAAAGAAAACTCACAAGGTGTAGATATTATATTTTTTGACTTAGAAGACCAAGGTACTCCTTCATGGGCAGAAAGCGATGTAGAGGATCAAAGCGATTGGTGTTTGGGTTCACAACATTGGAGCAAGACTCCTCACTATCCTTTCTACACTGCCAATTATGGAATCTTACTTGATATGGTAGGATACAAGAATTTACGATTTACAAAAGAGGGTTTATCTATGCATTATGCGGCTTCTATTATGAATAAAGTATGGGATATTGCCGCAGCAAAGGGATATTCAAATATATTCATAAATGAAAAAACTTATCCTATAATGGACGATCATCATTGGGTGAATATGTATGCAAAAATCCCTATGATAGACATTGTACAAAACGATCCAACATGTAGTTTCTTTCCTTTCTGGCACACAATGCAAGACAATATGGACAATATCAGCAAAGAAAGTTTGAAAATAGTAGGAGATGTTTGCCTAACTACAATATTCTCAAACCAATAAACGTTTCTTTGATATGAAAAAACACATATCCATAATCATAGGCCTATTAAGTATTAGTTTTATCTTTACTTCGTGTGAAGATACCTTTGATTATGGATATGTAAACTTTTATATAGACCCCGATAGTGCAGAATACTTTAATCTAAATTACGGAAATCGTGGCTGGGAATACTTCGAGGGAGGATACAGAGGCGTAGTTGTTTTTCGCAAATCTTGGGACGAGTTTATAACTTTTGAACGTAGTTGCGTAGCTAAGGATTGTAATGGACGCCTTTATGTAGATACTACAAACAATGTATTATTGCATTGTCCGGAATGCAAATCGCAATACATATATTATGATGGTTCTCCCGTAGAGGGCAGTTATTCTAAAAGATTACTTTATTCCTATTGTAGTTTTTTTGATGGCACCTATCTATGGGTAAGCAATTGCAAATAGAATATGTACGGGATAATTACATATCTAAGAAATAAATTATTCGATTGCGGAATAATTGAACAAAAATC
>JAGCLI010000296.1 GCA_017647065.1 Bacteroidales bacterium | reverse complement strand
TTTTTTCTTTCCTTCAAATTTGTCGGCAACTGTTATAATGAAGGCTTGTTCGTTGTCTAAGAAATAAATGCTACCACTTGGTATATTTCTTGCTATAACGTTTGTAGAAAGGTCTTGTGGATTCATTACAACCAAAGAATTGTCGCCATTTATCTTTTCTGTGTAGTATAATAATTCACTTTTTGGTAACCATTCTACACCATAATTCTTTTCACTCGCAAAGATTAGGTTATGTTCTTTTGTGTATAATTCCCATTTCCAATTATTTTTACCTTTGTTGTCGGTTTCTCTGCTTCTCAATACATAGAAATTACCTTTTGGAGAAAGGCTTACACTATTAAGGGTTTTGCCTTGAAGCATTGTTTCTAAGTCTAAACCTTGTTTCATTGTGAAATCGCCAAACTCAACATCGTTTTCGGTTTCTATTTTAAGTTTAGAGTTTTCTTTTACCAAAAGATTTAAAGTAATATCATAAATCCCTTGATTGTAAGTAGCTAAAACGTTTATTGTATCTAAGTCTTGTGAGTCTTTTTCTTTGCTTGTTTGAGCAAAATCGGCTTTAAATGCACTATTTGTTATGACTTTAAATGCTACTTCTTGGCGTTTATTACTTTTCATTTTAAAGCCAAGCGATACTACATAGTCTTTTTCTCCTTTATCAAAGATAAGGTATCCGTTTTCATCAACTGAGGTTTTTACCGCTTTGCTTTTATCTGACGAAAGTGTTTTGAAATCTGTCAAAAGATTGAATGATTTTCCGTTGTTATCAACACTGTCTATCATAAACGGCATTTGAATTTGGGCTTTTGAGAGTAGTGAATAATTTTCTACTACTTTTTGTGCAGAAAGTGTAAAAAAGAAACATACTGCACTTAATAATGTTAATGCTTTCTTCATAGTTTTTTTACGTTTTTAAAGGTGCAAAGATAAGAAAAATAACAAAAAAACGTTTCTACTATGAAAAACTCTTAGAAAAATGGAACATAATTTCTTTTTAGAAAAAGCTATTGAAAAGGCTGTTGAAAATATTGAGAGAGGTGGAGGACCTTTTGGAGCAGTTATTGTAAAAGATGGAAAGATTATAGCAAGTTGTGGAAATAGCGTAACGCTTGACAATAACCCTACGGCTCATGCGGAGGTTAATTGCATAAGAGAAGCGTGTAAGGTCTTAAATACATTTGAATTAAGTCAGTGTGTGATTTACTCTTCTTGCGAACCTTGTCCTATGTGTTTATCTGCAATCTATTGGGCAAGGATTAAACACATTTATTATGCCGCTACAAGAAAAGATGCTGCACTTGCGGGATTTGACGACCAACATATTTACGATGAAATACCACTTAAAGAAGAAGACCGTAGCCTTCCGATAGAAAAAGTAGAACACTGCTTGGCTGAAAAGCCTTTTGAAAAGTGGAAATCAAAAGAAGACAAAACAAGATATTAGTTTTGTCCTCTTTTTTTCTTTTATAATGAGAATCCAACTCCAAACATTAAGTTTTGATTCTTTGTTTCGTCATTGTCAACAAAAATACCTGTCATTCCAACAACGTATCTTGCATAAACGTTTAAGTTGTTTGATAGGTTTAATCTTAATCCTGCTGCAACACCGAAATCAAACATATTATATTCATCTGATTCAAATGTATAATCTGTTTCATTTTCTGTATTTACAACACCTTCTGTTGTTACAACTGTATGAGATGACATTCCTAAGTTAAATCCTAATTGAGGACCTGCTTCGATTGTAAGCATTTTTATAGGAGTTAATTGAATCATAATAGGAACAATCACATTTTGAGATGTAAGTGTAGTTTTTGTATCCAATGATTGACCAAGCAAACTATTTGTTGTAGTTAAATTTGCTCCTTGCATAGAATACATAACTTCTGGTTGAATAGACAACATCGGCATTAACTTGATTTGAGCGTATGCTCCAGCGTGAAATCCTGGACTCATAGTCCAGTTTTCTTCTGTAATAGTTGATAAATTCAACCCTGCCTTTACACCATACTTTACTTGTGCTTGTGTTTGCGATGTTATAGCCATAGTTGCTAAAGCCATAACGAAAAATAATACTCTTTTCATTTTTTAAATTTTTTAAAATTAGTAATTCTTTTCAGTAAATGCTAATAATTTCATTGCAAAATTATAATAAAATAGCGTTTTAAAAAAATAAATCAAAGAAATAATTTTAATAATCATTAGAAACTAAACCCAAGTCCAAACATTAGATTTGAATTTTTCATATCATTATCAAGAGGTTCTAAGATTGGATATAATACTTCTTCTTGATTAGGGTATGTTATATTAAACACATTAGTTAAACCAAAAACATATCTTGCATAAACATTTACATTAGGTGTTAAATTAGCCATTAATCCTGCCACCAATCCAAAATCAAATAAATTATAATCATCAGAATTAATTTTTCCTCTTGCGGTTATTAAATCTATTGAATATTGATTATCTAAATTATAATCCATATTCATTCCTAAATTAAATCCAAATTGAGGTCCTGCTTCAATTGTGAGTTGTTTTATAGGAGTAAATTGCAGGATAATAGGAATTACTAAATTGTGAGAAGTGATTTTGCAATCCAATATTGCTGTAGTAAACCAAAGTTCTTCGCTATCGTAATATTTTCCTCCTTGCATAGAATACAAAAATTCAGGTTGTATAGAAAACATTGGTGCTAAATTGATTTGAACGTATGCTCCAGCGTGAAATCCTGGCTTCATAGTCCAATCATCTTCTGTTAGCATCGACATATTCACTCCTGCCTTTGCTCCCAACTTTACTTGTGCTTGTGTTTGCGATGTTATAGCCATAGTTGCTAAGACTACAACGAAAAATAATACTTTCTTCATTTTGTTAAATTTTAACATTACTATTTTTTTAATAACCGTTTACAATCTTGTTTTGTTGCACACATGGCACAACTTAACATGTATCTAACATAAAAGTGTATTCAAAAACATCATCCATATTATGTTTTCTCAAACGATGAATATGTGATGCTTTTTCCATATATTGACGAAGATTTCCTTTGCTTGCATTCCATAACTCTATGACACATTGAGTAGAATCGTTCTTATTTTCAAATTTATCAGAACATAAAATCTTTTCTGCTAAGGCTCCTGCAAATATTGCATCTTCTAATGCAAAGGTATTATTCCAACCGCTACATAAAATTTGCACATCTCGGTTTTGTTCTATCAAATAATTTGCCAAAGTAGTGATATTACAAAACGAGCCTATAAGAATTTGATGAGGATTAGCACTTTGAGTTAAGCAAATAGCACCTGTACCGTTTGTTGTAGAGTGTACGATTTCGTTTCCTTCGACTCTTTGTCTTGTAAACTCCAATGCAGAATTTCCCCAATCAGCAAATGGAAATGTATCTTCGATTCTCTCTCCTGCAACAAGGTATCCTTTATCTTTATATGCCTTTGCTTCTTCTATTGTGCGAACAGGAATTAGTGCTTTTGCTCCATTGGCAAGTGCTGTGCAGATTGAAGTTGTTGCTCTAAGAATATCTACTACCACAACATTGTGTTCTCCATTCATTTTGCGAAATGGATATAGTGCAGGTGTAAGTATAGTTTCTATTTTGTTCATAAAATTTTTATTTTTTCTTTATTCCACAAGAGCGAAAGTGCCTTTTCTTATTTCTTTTTCGCCATCTGAATTTACAAACTCTATTACATATATATATGTGTTAGGGTGACAGTATTCTCCTTTAAAGGTTCCGTCCCAACCTATTTCAGTATCGCGACTTTCAAATATCAATGCACCTTGTCTATTGTAAATTTTCATTGAATATGTTCCTTGCTTAACGAAATAGCATGTAGGTTTAAATATTTCGTTATTACCTTCGGCTGCACGAGGTGTGAAAGCATTTGGAATAAATATTACGGTTTCTCTTTTTATGCTTGCTCTTGTAGAAAGGGCTGTTTGAACCTTTCCGTCATTTCCTGCTGTTGCTTCCACCGCTCTTACATAATAATTAGTTTTATCAGAAGCCGTTATTACATCTCCCATAAAATCAGTAAAAGATGAAGACCCTGATGTTCCACAAAGCACAGGTGCTGGTTCAGATTCAGGTTGGCGATAAATTTCATAAACCCCTACTCCATTATCCCAAGAATTGTAAGCATTCCATGAAAGAGCATTGGTATTTCTATCAACTTCTGTTAATTCTAAACGCATAATTGTTGCAGGTCTTGACGCTTTGTAAACAAGATTACAAGCATCTGGTGCTTCAAATATATAAGAATAGTCATTTTTATTATTCTCCAAGGAAATATTATCCACATATTGCACTGTGTTATCGCCTGTGTAAGCAATATTTGCTATAACTCTGTACTCTCCTCCATTCTCTGCTCTTTTCAAACGATATTTATTAACTACTATACTCGCATCTACAAAAAATTCCAACTCAACTCCTTGATTTTTATCTTTAACTGATACTTTTCTTATTTCAACAAATTCGGGTTGTTGTGCAGAAGAAATTGTTAAAGCCTTGGCATTTGAAAATGAATTTATGTTATTGTTTCCCACAGCCACAACATAAAATGAATAATTAGGAATTGTAGCATCTATTGTTACTTGATAATTCAAAGACTGAGTATTTCCAACTAATGTAAAAGCAGAAGTACCTTCTTGTTTATAGATTTCGTAACGTTGAACATCAAATCCCTCATATTCATTCCACGATAAATTTACCCTATCACTACAATTTTCTCTTTGTAGGCTTAGAACCATATTTGAATGTCTGTCTGTACGAAGCGAAGTATTAAAACAAGTATCAAAAGCCATAACTGCCAATGAGTTTATTTGCTCTGCCGAACACTCCTCACAAGTATATGAACTTGCATCTGAGCCCCAAATCGTATCAAGCGTAACACAAGGTTCTCCACTGCACACTACATAACCCATTACATCGTCTGAGGTTGAAGGAATCCACTCTAAAAAGATTTGTTGTGAGTTTTGGTCTACGCTTATGCGTTGCAAAGTTGGCATATTAGGAATTTCGCTATCTCCTATCACGTGTAAGACTTGATTTGAACGAGAAACGCAATTGTTATCATTCTCTAACTCGATTTTATACAAGACAGAATCCGAACAAATAGCAGGTAAATTATCTGTGTAAGCCCTTTGAGTTTGTGAGGCTAATAATTGCCACTCTGTATCTTGACGTTTTAATTTTCTATAAATCTTATACGGTTTGTTTTCACTGCCTGCCGGTGTGTCACTACCCATTGAAGTCCACGAAAGAGAAACTGTGTTGTCGTTATTCAAGACTGAGGTAAGGTAAATCGTTCTTATGTAACCAAAAGGACGCCTTTCTTCCCCGAAATCAGCGGTTACCAAATAGCGAATCTGCTCTAAATTTGCATTTCTAACGTTATCGGTATAGGAATCTTGATTTATGTCGGTTGTTTCGCCAACTCTCGAATATGCTCCTTCAACATCGGAATATGCAGAAATGACATACTCCACAAATCCACTACCTTCTGCCGTTTCATAATAGAGTGTCGTACTTCCGTCTTCGTTTACCTGAGCACAATAAACACTTATAGAGTTTTGACTCCAAAGAAAAGATGATAACATCAAACATATTGCAAAACAAAACGCTTTCATAATATTATTATTTTTATATTAAAATTTCGGTATCTCCAACTTTGATTTTTGAAATAAGGTTTAAATCCAAATATTTTTGAGATAAATCTCTTATTTCATTAGGCGAAATAGATTTAATAGTGTCTATGAAGTTTTTATAATAGTCGTATTTATGGTTTAGTTTCATTAAAAAAGAATATTTATCGGATTTATCAAACGCTCCGTCAAGATTTCTTATGCACTCTCCTATTAAATAATTTTTTACTTGCGAAAGTTCCGACAAAGGCACTAAATCGTTTTGCAAAATAGTGATTTCTTTCTCTACTTCATTGATTGTTGCTTGTGCTTTATCGGCTTTGACATCTGAGGCAATAGAAAGCACCGATGCATAACGATATGAAGATAAGTTTGCTGAAATTCCATAGGTATAACCCTTGTCTTCACGAATATTCATCATAAGACGTGAACCAAAATAGCCTCCTAACAAACACACAACAATACTAAAAGGTAAGAAATCTTGATGAGAATGAGGCAAACTAACGCAACCCATTCTTATACTTGCTTGTGAGGCTCCTTTTTTATTGATTGTTTTTTCAATGTCTTTGTTTTTTGAATTTAAATGAAAGAAATAATTTTCTAAATCAAAGAAATAATTTTTTAATTCTTTGTTTTTTTTCTCTCCACCCCAAGACTTAGTTCCAAAATAGCTTTCTATTTCTCTTGCAAACTCTTTATCATAATTGCCAGAAAGGATAATCTCGCTTTGAGAAGAAGTATAAAAATCCTCATAGAAAGATTTAACATCAGAAGGCGAAAGTTTATCAAAATCTTCTCTTTCTCCAAACTTTGAAAGCGGGTGATTTTCTGGAAATATCGTACGATAAAATTCCTTATATGCAATCATAGAAGTTTTTTGAGCGTTAATCTCAAAATTTTGCTTTTGTTTAGAGATATAAACCTCAAATTCCTTTTCGTTATAGTTTGCTTGCTTGATGATTTTTTCAATTAAAGGAAGAAGATTTTGCTGATATTTCTTCAAAAAATAAAACACCAAACTCGTAGAATCTCTTTCCGATACTCTTTCTACGTATGCTGCATAAAAATCTAACTTATCCGCCACCTCAATTGCTGACAATTCTCCACAGCCTTCTGTGATTAGATTTGCAGAAGCAGCGGAAGTGAAGAATTTATCTTGATTTACACTTCCTGCATTAAGAAAAAGAAATTCCAAACGTATGATTTCCGAATCCTTATCTTCAAAACAATGAAGCTTCACATTGTTTGCAAAAGAAAAAACATCGTTTGGCTTACAACTAAGTTGAATATCTACATCTAAGAGTTGAGGTAAATTATTTATCATAAACAATCATTCTTTAAAATTCCACAGTTAATTTAGCATTTAATTGAAAAGGCGTTAAGTAATTAGGCACTCCGTAATATTTATTGCTGTAATCTGCTACCCAAAAGTAAGAAACCACATTTTTACTTGAAAATACATTAAAGCACTCAACGTTTACCCAAATCTTTTTAAAGTATTTGAAAAAATTATTCTTAGCCCAAGAAGCGTTTTCGTCCTTTATGCGAAATGTAAAGGCGATATCTGCTCTCAAATAATCAGGCATACGATTTGTGTGCATATATCGCGGTGTGTTTGGTGCACCAAAAGGATATCCATTACCGTAATTGAAACTCAAATAAGCCCTTATGAACGGCATATTAGGGATATAATCTTGGAAACTAATGCTTATGTTATACAATTGATCGGTTGGGCGTGGTATATAGCCTTTTCCGTCACCTTCTATGTCTTCTTCGGTATTCATAAGTGAGAAACTAATCCAAGAATCAATGCCTTTTATCATTTCTCCAAACAAACGCACATCCAATCCCCTCGCATATCCTACGGCATTATTCTTTGCCATATATCTTACTTGAACATTGTCTAAGTAATATGGATTTAAATCCCATAAATATTTATAATAAACCGAACTCATCAATTTAAAAGGACGTTCAAGCATTGTAAAATTCCAATCAGACGAAAGAACAAAGTGTAAACTCTTTTGACTTAGAACATCAGAATGCACATTTCCTTTTTCATCTCTTAGTTCTTTATAGAAAGGACTTTGAGCGTACATTCCACAAGCAAAACGAAAAAGAATATCTTGCTTAATATTTGGTTTAAAACTTAAACTTGCACGAGGTGACGGCACACATTCTTTATTATAATCCCACCATTGTCCTCTTATTCCAAGATTAGCATACCATTGTCCATAATCGTAAGAAAAAATCCATTGTTTTTGAACATACGCCGAAAGACGTGTTGAGGCAATTGAGTTATTGGACTTAAATACATTGTTGAGTTGTGGCGAGAAAAGACTATCAAAAATTCCTATATTATCGGGAATAGACGGAATACTATAACCAGAGCTATCTACCATCTTCCATTCGTTTACCCTATCTTCAATAAATTCATATTGCCATTTAACTCCCCACGACAAATTGCCGTTATCGTAAATTTTTACACCCTTATGCTCTATGTTGTAAATGTTTGCCCAAAGATTATTACGAGCATGCTCTATGTAAGTACCGATTCCTCTTTCCAATCCTTCATCATCGTCAAATCCAAGTCCTGTTTCCGAAAGATAATACTGTCCTTGAATGTCATAATTCACTCTTTCTCCGGTGGAAAAAGCAGAAGTTATTAGTTTTAAAACTAAGTCTTTTTTAGGTTTATAAGTGTACATAAAAGCTCCAAACAAAGAAGAAAACCTATCTAATTCTTGTCCATCAAAATAAACCTTTAATTTCAACATTTCATAGAAGTTTCCAAAGGAGGTTTCTCTATTTTCCGGAATAAAATTATACTTATTATCAGCTATATTTCCTAAAAATGCAAGTTCACTCTTTTCATTAAGGTCGTATGTCAAATAAAGTTGAAAATCATTGAAAGTAGGATTGTATTCCCCTTGCGTTTCCAAAGAATTAAGCAAATACTTGTTAGTTTTTCTTCTATATCCCATTTGATAAGTGAAGCGACTACCAATCAATCCCTCTAAATGAAGGCTTGCACCCAACAATCCTAAGGAAACATTACCTCCAAATTCTTGTGGTTTCTTATAACGAATGTCTAAAACCGAAGACATCTTATCGCCATACTTTGCATCAAATCCACCAGAGGAGAAAACAATATCACCAACCATATCACTATTGATAAAACTCAATCCTTCTTGTTGTGCATTCCTTACAAGCAAAGGACGAAATATCTCTATATCATTCACATAGACTAAGTTTTCATCAAAATTCCCTCCTCGCACCGAATATTGTGAACTTAACTCATTATTAGAAGAAACTCCGTCTAAGGTTTTTAAAAGATTCTCCACTCCACCCGTAGGGCCAACGGCATTTTTTGCCCAATCGGTTGTAATTCTCGTTACTCCTTCAATTCGAGAGTTATCTCCCTTTATCTCTATCGTTTCAAGATTTTCGGCAACGCTTTTTAAAGTAAAATCTATTTGTTTTTTCTCTCCTTTTTTCAAGGTTATGCTAATTTCTTGCGAAGCGTAACCAATGCGACTAACCACTATTTTCAATTCTTTGTCAAAAGGAAGCGAAAGAGTGTAATAACCCTTTGAATCGGTTGTTGTTCCCAATGGTTTTTTCAAATTAACAACTCCTATATTGACTAATTCAAGGCCATTACCTTTTTCATCTACAACCCTACCTTTTAGAAATGAGTTGTTTTGAGCAAAAGAAATAAGAGAAAAACTAATAAAAAATATATATAATATAAACTTTCTTGACATAACTCTGTATCTTGAAAAAGCAAAAATACAAATTAAGTCAAATATAACAAAGAAATATTAAAATAAAACAAAGAAATAATTAAAAAAATCAAAGAAAAATTTTTCTAATTCTTTAATTTAAATTAAGGATTGTGCCTTTTGGATATTTTGCTTGGTATTTTACTCTTAGTTTTAGCTCTTCTTTTGATTTTAATTCTTTCTTCCAAAGCAAAAGTCCGTCTTTATCCAACTCTGCTCCTTGAATATCTATTGGCGTAAGAATGATATCAGGATTGTGATGTATGATTGGAATTTGGTCTTCTATTTCTAATTTTACTGTGTTTTCACTATTGTTTTTGATTACAATGTCTATTTCCACCGTTGTTTCTAATGTTTTTGAGAAAACATTTTTTTCGGGTGTTGTTTTATGAACTTTTCTTTGCACGGCTATCTTTTCATCGACTCCCGCAGGCAAAACAAGGGTATCAGTTTGCGTATTAGAAGGTGAAAGTCTTGTTGTAGATGTGAATTTGTTGTCATAATAAATATTACATTGAGCATCTATTAGGTTTAAATCTTGCCAATCGCAAATAAGTGCTTGAAGATAGGCTTTGTTTGTTAATTTTGGACGAACAATGTATTTGTATTC
>JAGCLI010000295.1 GCA_017647065.1 Bacteroidales bacterium | reverse complement strand
CACTTATCGGTTTTCCTCTTTCTATAATTATTGGTTTAAAGCCCTCTTCTATTAGTTTCAAAGCAGCAAATAATCCACAAGGTCCTGCTCCAACAACAATAACTTTTTCCGCTTTACTAACATTTTGATAATTGCGTTCTATAGGATTTCGCTTTATTGGAGTGTCGCTAACTAATAATTTAAGTCGAAAAACAGGATGTTTTCGAGCATCAATGCTTTTTCGAAGTATTTTGTAATGAAGTTTTTTTAAATCGATGCCACAAGCAGAAGAAATTGCTTTTTTAAAGTCTTCTTCAACAAAAAAAACTTCACATCTACAAGACAATTCTATTATCTTTTCCACGATTTTATTCAAAAGTAAGATTTATATAAAAGACTTGTGTTCTTATTTTATCCAATACATCTGAATACATTGTATGAAACTCTGGAATAAGTATATTTGTTAGTGCATAAGATGTTTTTAATTCTACTCCAAATTTAAAATAAGGCAAATAAAAATCTACTCCAGCTCCTACGGTGTAAAATATTTCCGAATTATCTATTTTCAACATTACATCCTCTGGATTTGCTTTTTTTCGTTTTATTGAACCTAAATCATAAGTATATTTTCCTCCAGCGATAAGATAAGGTCGCATATTACGCCAACGCTTAGAGCGAATTTTAAACTCCAAAGGTAATTCTACATATATTGCCTCCAAGGAAGTACTTTTTACTACAAACTCATTATTTTTATACTCATAATAGTTTAGCCTCCTATCTCCAAAAGTAACGCCAGGAGTAAAACGAAGATTTAGCCAATTTAATAATCGTAAATCAGAGACAAACATCAACTGAAACCCACTATTTCTATCAGAATCAAAACCCATAATAGTATCTTGAAAAGGAGGGTTTTCTTTTCCAATCATATTGGAATAAAACTGATTATATCCAAATGAAATTCCAAAATGTGCTACTTTTTTATCATAATGTGGCATATTTGGAGGTGCAGATTGAGAGAATAATTCAGTAAAATAAATTATTAAAACAGCGATTAAAATCAACGATTTCCTCATATAATTTCTCTATTCTTTATTTCAATAACTCAAATAATAATTTATTTTTATCAATAGGCACAACTCCTACACTTTCACAAACAAGTCCCCCTGCAAAATTGCTAACATTTGCAATTGTTTGACTATCTAATCCTAATGCCAAACAAAGAGTTGCAAGACTTATTACAGTATCTCCTGCACCCGAAACATCAGAAATCTTTCTTAAGCAAGCAGGAAGCATTGTTATCTCAGCCTCTTTCTTTGTAAAATCCATCATAAACACACCTCTTTCACTAAGTGTGATAAACACCTTATCTATTTTTTGTTTATAATGAAGAAGTAACGAAGCCTCTACAAGAACATCTTTGTCCACATTATCAAAATCGATCTTTAAACCCTCTTTTAGCTCTTTTAAATTCGGCTTGAATAAATCAACATTCTTATATGCCGTAAAATTTCTTTTTTTAGGATCAACTGTTACTGGAATATTTTTCCTTTTTGCAATTTCTATAATTTTTGTAATTACTCCCTCTGTAATTACTCCTTTATCATAATCTTGAAATATTATAGCGTTGATTTTTTCTGTATTTATGATACTCTCTATTTTATCTAAAAAAATCTTTTCTTCAGACAAAGAAATATTAGCATCCGTTTCTTCATCTATTCTAAGCATTTGAGTTTTATTTCCTATAATACGAGTTTTAACCGTTGTCGGTCTATTGGATGAAAAGACTATTCCATTTGTATCCATATTTTGTTTTTTCATCAATTCACATAATTGATGACCTTGGTAATCCTCTCCAACAACAGAACAAAGTATTGGATTTGCTCCCATTGCAGCAATATTAAGTGCTACATTTGCAGCTCCACCTAATCTACTTTCTTTGTCATTAACCGCACATACAGGAACTGGAGCCTCAGGCGAAATCCTATTAACACCTCCCCACCAATAAGCATCAATCATTACATCACCTATTATGAGGATATTTAAAGAATTAAATTTATCAAAAACTTTTACAAAATCTATTGCCATTTTTATTATGCAGAAATTTCTCCTCTTAAATTAGATTTTAACATTTGTTTTACTTCCGTTGAATCTTCAAAATTCCCAAGTACAAACATCATTTTAGCAAGTGCAGCCTCTGTTGTTATATCTCCGCCTGAAATTACGCCCATTTCCAACAAAGCAGTGGAGGCCTCATAATGCCCCATAACCACACTACCCGCTTTACATTGCGTAACATTCATAACATAAACTCCTTTTTCAATCGCATGCTTTATAGCAGAAATAAACCATTGGCTTGTTGGGGCATTACCGCTTCCATAAGTTTCCAAGACAACCCCTTTTAAATCTGGTATTGACAAAAAAGCTTCTAAATGTTCCTTTTGAAGAGCAGGATGCACCTTTATAACAACTATTTGTTCACACATTTTATTATAAACTTTCAAAGGTTTATCGTCGCTTTTATGTATCAAATGTTGTTTATAACTAATGTTGATACCCACCTTTGCCAAAGAAGGATAATTACCAGAATAAAACGCTTCAAAATGTTCCGCATTTATCTTTGTAGTACGATTCCCTCTAAATAATTTATTTTCAAAGAAAACACATACCTCTGGAATATTTACATTTTCATTAGATGCTATTTCTACAGCAGAAATTATATTCTCTCTACCATCCGTTCTAATCATTCCCAATGGTAATTGACTACCTGTTATAATAATTGGTTTAGATAAATTTTCTATAAGAAAACTCAAAGCAGAGGCTGTATAACTCATCGTATCTGTTCCGTGAAGAACTACAAAGCCATCATAATTCTCGTACTCTGTTTTAATCAAATCTGCTAATCTTATCCAAACATCTGAATGCATATCAGAAGAATCAATTATAGGATTAAACTGAATTGTATCTATTACACAATCAAATTCCTTCAAAACAGGCAAGGCTTCATAAATCTTCTTCATATCAAAAGGATACAAAGCTCCCGTATTTTTATCTTTCACCATTCCAATGGTGCCACCCGTGTAGATAACTAATATTTTTTTCATAACTACATTAGAAATGTGGCAAAGATACAAAAAAATGTTTGTGTGTTACGAATTATTATTGTAATTTTGCCGTTATAATATTACGAAGAAAGAAAAAATGCAGTCATTAAAAAGATTATTCGGAATATTTTTTGTTGTATTGATGTTAAGTTTAACATCAAGTTCTCAATCATTGCAAGATAATAGGCCTATTGCAGAGTTTAATATGATTTCTTATGATTTTGGAGATATTTTACAAGGAAAAGAAACAACAGCTGTTTTTACCCTTACAAACAAAGGAAACACTCCATTGATAGTAGAAGACATCAAAGTTTCATGCGGTTGCACCTTAGTAGAATGGTCTCAAGATCCAATTTTACCAGAACAATCCGCAGAAATCATAGTAAGATACAATTCTAATATAGTAGGAACAATTAAACGAAGCATAGTAGTACACACAAACGACATAAAACAAGAAAGAATACTCTTGATGCTAACAGGAAATGTCGTTGCAATAAATAGTGATTATTAACTAAAAACAATAAAAAAATGAAAAAATTTCTTTTATCAGCGATTTTTGTATTCGCTTTAATGTTAGGAGCATCCGCTCAACAAGCAGTAAAACAAGATTCAAAACAAACAGAAACCGCCTCACAAGCAGAAATAACTTTTGATAAGTTAGAACACGACTATGGTGAAGTAAAACAAAACGGCAACGGAGTTTGCGAATTCACCTATACCAATACAGGATCCGTTCCTTTAGTTCTATCAAAAGTTCGCTCATCTTGTGGCTGTACAGTTCCTAAATGGAGCAAAGAACCTTTAATGCCAGGACAATCTGCAACAATCACAGTAAAATACAACACAAGTAGCGTAGGACCTATCAACAAATCAATAACCGTTGAATCAAACGCAAAAACACCAAGAGTAAGATTATTGATAAAAGGTAAAGTAATCAAATAAAAAGATATAAAGTTATGTTAGAAATATCAAAAAAAGGACAAACCCTTCCAGCATCTGCAATTAGAAAATTAGTACCTTACGCAGAAGCAGCAAAAGAAAGAGGAATAAAAATACATCATTTAAACATCGGACAACCAGATATTGAAACTGCACCAGGAGCCTTAGATGCTTTGATAAAAGCTCCAAGAGACATTGTTGCTTATACTCACTCTGCTGGAAATATGTCATATAGAAAAAAACTATGTGAATACTATGCAAAACACAATATCAATATAACTCCAGATGAAATCGTGATCACAGCAGGAGGAAGCGAAGCATTACAATTTGCTTTCACAATCTGTTGCAACCCAGGAGATGAAGTTCTTATTCCAGAACCATATTACACAAACTACAACTCATTTGCAATACTTTCAGATGCAGTTATAAAAACCGTACCTTCAACAATAAAAGACGGTTTTGCCTTACCATCAATTGAAGAATTTGAAAAAGTAATCACACCAAAAACAAAAGCAATAATGATTTGTAATCCAAATAACCCAACAGGCTATTTGTATTCAAAAGAAGAATTATTGCTATTAGGTGAAATCGCAAAAAAACACAATCTTTATTTATTTGCGGACGAAGTTTACAGAGAATTTTGTTACGATGGAAAACAACACTTCTCTGTAATGGAGATGGAAGATCTTTCACAACACGTTATTTTACTTGACTCAGTAAGTAAAAGATACTCAGCTTGTGGAGCAAGAATAGGAGTTATCATATCCAAAAACAAACAAATAATGAACGCTGCACTAAGAATGGCACAAGCAAGACTTTGCGCTCCATACTTTGGACAAATCTTTGGTGAAGCAGCAGTAGACACACCACAAGAATACTTCGATAAAGTAGCAAAAGAATACGATCTAAGACGTAGAACTCTAATAGAAGCAATAAATAAAATAGATGGATGTTTCTGTCCAATGCCAACAGGAGCTTTCTACACAATCCTTGAAATGCCAATAGACGATTCAGACAAATTCTGTCAATGGTTATTAGAAGAATTCAACTACAACGGAGAAACCGTTATGCTTGCACCGGCAACAGGATTTTACTCTGACCCAGAAAAAGGACGCAAACAAGCAAGAATCACTTACTGCTTAAAGATAGAAGACCTTAAAGCAGCAGTAAAATGCTTAGAAGAAGCCCTAAAAGTATATCCAGGAAGAACAAACAAATAAAAAAATTAACAACCACAACAACAAAGCTGAGTCATCTAAAATTTGATTCAGCTTTGTTTTATAAAAACATCAAGATGAAAAAAATAATAATCAGTCTGTTTATACTCCTATTTAGCAATAGTATATGCCTTTGTCAAAAATCCGATTCCATACTAAACAACGCCATATACCTAATAGACAAAGGCGAATTAGTAGAAGCAGAAAATAAAATAAAACAAGCAATATCAGAAGGCATAGACACACTACCCCTACACTATGAATTAGCTT
>JAGCLI010000294.1 GCA_017647065.1 Bacteroidales bacterium | reverse complement strand
TTCAAAATTTCCTCATAAATTAGTAGATGTCTTTAATCTTTGGGATTTATGTAAGTATTTTCCTTATTTTGCATTTGGTATCATATGCTCTATGAACAAAGATTTATTTCATAGAATCTTGGAAAATAAGTGGGTTACATTTGTGATTATTTTATTGTTTTGTATTGGGTTTTATGTATATCATTTTTATTTGTCCGTAGCCTCTGATGTAATTCTTATATTGTTAGGATTTGTTATTAGTTGTTTAATAGGATTTGCAGGATTGCTTATTGTATATAATACTTTTAGGGCTTATAAAGATTCGTTTTCGTCTAATAAGAAAATAGGTAGGATGTTACAATATATTGGAAAGAGAACATTAGAGATATATCTTTTGCATTACTTCTTGCTGCCAACTTTACCTTGTGTAGGTGATATGTTATCAAAATATAATAATGCTGTATTAGAACTCTTTATAGGTCTATTTATATCATTAATTGTTATTGCTGTTTGTTTGGTTGTAAGTAATATCTTACGAACAAATCCAATATTAGCGAAGTATTTATGTGGAGTAAAAAGTAAAAGATAGGGAATTTATTTAGTTATATTATAGATTCAATTTCATAAACTTAAAGAAAAACGCTCGTGAGTCTTAGTTTTGTTTTGACTCACGAGCGTTTTGTTTTTTGTTTTTCTTTTAGTTTTTTTCTTCTCTTTTTATTTCTTTGTTGTATCTTTGCAGTTTGCAAAAATTATCCCGATGGGAATATCGGTAAAAGTTATAGAAATGGAAAGAAGAAACGAAAATAGAGATTGGAAAAGACCTCAAAAGGGGGGCTTTAACAAAGAGAAAAGAGAAGAGAGAAAGCCTTTTTCAAAAAAATTTGAAAGAGATAGCGAGCAAGCTCCAAGAGAGTTTAAGAGAAAGAGAATACAATCGTTTGAAAAAGCAGAACGCTTCTCTGACAAAAAGGAGAAATTTTCAGATAAGAGAGAACGTTTTTCCGATAAGAAAGAAAGATTTTCAGACAAGAGAGAGAGATTTTCTCGTAAGGAAAAGACTTTCGATAGAGAGCCAAAGAGATTTGAGCGTGAAAGAAATACATATAGTGAAAAGCCTACAAAATCTTTTGATAAAGACATACGTTTAAATAGGTTTATTGCAAATTCTGGTGTTTGTTCAAGAAGAGAAGCAGATGTTTTGATTGCTTCGGGAGCTGTAACGGTGAATGGAAAGGTTGTAACTCAAATGGGAGTTAAAGTTTCTACATCTGATGTTGTTTGTTATGACGGAGAAAGACTCTCACATGAGAAAAAGGTCTATCTTTTGCTTAATAAACCAAAGGGATTCATAACTACGCTTGACGATCCGCAAGAAAGAAAAACTGTAATGAGTCTTGTAGAAAAGGCTTGCACAGAAAGAATTTATCCTGTCGGCCGTTTAGATAGAAATACAACAGGTTTGTTGCTTTTTACTAACGATGGAGATATGACAAAGAAGCTTACACACCCTTCTTTTGGTGCAAGAAAAATCTATCACGTAGAATTGAACAAGCCTCTTACAAAAAACGATATGCAATCTTTGCTTGACGGAATAGAATTAGAAGACGGTTTTGCAAGATTTGACGATATACAATTCGTAGAATATTACAACGACAAAAAAGTTGTAGGAGTAGAACTTCATAGTGGTAAGAATAGAATCGTAAGACGTATGTTTGAGGCTATGGGTTACTATGTTGAGAAGTTGGATAGAGTAAGTTTTGCAGGAT
>JAGCLI010000293.1 GCA_017647065.1 Bacteroidales bacterium | reverse complement strand
TGCACTTATTTCTTGCGATGCTCCTAAACTCATTCCGTTTTCAGAAACTTTGGTTAGGTAGTTTGCAATTTCAACCTCCATTCTATCGGTAATCTCTTCGTATTTCTTTGTTCTGCTCATCAATTGTTCAAATTTTTTGTCATCATTCAATTCAAACAATTCTGGAATAAAGTCATACATTCTAAGAACTCTTTTAGAAAATGCTTCTATTTCTTTCTTTGCTGGCTCTATGCTTAATTCTCCTGCCGACATAAAGCCCGATGGAATATATTTTAAGCGAAATTCTTCCTCTTCATTCGATGGAATAAGTTTGTTTACTATTTTTTCTATTGCAGGAATAAACCAAACAAGTAATAAGGTATTTGTTATGTTAAAGAAACTGTGGAAACAAGATAATGCAACTGGCACTGCTGCTGCATCTAACATTGGATTTATTCCCTCTATTGAAAGAACCAACTGACTAATCATATAAAGGAATGGTTTAAACAAAATCAAAATCCAAATAACCCCTATTACATTGAACACTAAGTGGGCTAAGGCAGCACGTTTTGCTGTTGAATTTGCCATAAGTGCCGAAATATTTGCAGTGATTGTTGTTCCTATGTTTTCTCCTAATACTAATGCGGCAGCAACCTCAAATCCAATCAATCCTTGTGCACACATAACTAAGGTAACGGCCATCATAGCCGAAGAAGATTGAACAACAATTGTCAAAATCGTACCTATCAAAACAAATAACAAATAAGAAAGATAGCCATAATCTGACATTGAGCCTATAAACTCTAAAACAGGAGCATATTCTGGTTGTTTAAAATCTGGCATCCCTGCTTTCAAGGCTTCAAGCCCCATAAAAAGCAAGGCAAACCCTATTAGAAATTCTCCCAACGACTCTTTGCCTTTGATAAACATAAAAGGCGTTGCTATTGCTATGACTGGAAATATTATAACTGAAATAGAAAACTTAAATCCAAATAAAGAAATTATCCATGCTGTAACTGTTGTTCCTATATTAGCACCCATAATAACGGCTATCGCACCTGTAAGAGTCAAAAGTCCCGCATTAACAAAACTTACTACCATTACGGTTGTTGCAGAAGAGGATTGAATTAGTGTTGTTACACCTAAACCTGTTAAAACTCCACTAAAACGATTGGAAGTCATCTTTGAGAGAATTGTTCGCATCTTATCCCCTGCTAATTTTTGAAGTCCATCACTCATTGATTTCATTCCGAAAAGAAATAGTCCTAATGCTCCAACTATCTCTAAGACCTTTAATAAAATATCCATACTTGATTTTCTTAGTTACTTATTTTTTAAAAAAAATTCTTTGGCAAAAATACAAATAATTGATTGAATTTTAAAAATATTACTCAAAAAAATAGGACCCAATCTCTATGATTGAATCCTAAAAAGTATTATGGAAAAAATTTACTCCGTTATTTTCTTTTCAATTGCTTCTAAATTAGCACGGAATTTCTTGTCGGTTTCGCAACTATTCTGCACTGAACGACAAGCGTGTAACACAGTTGCATGGTCTTTATTACCACATTTACTTCCTATTGTTGCCAATGAGGATTGCGTGTGTTTGCGTGAAAGAAACATTGAAATATGTCGTGCTGCTACAACATCACCTTTTCTTGTTTTTGACAACATCGTATCAATCGGAATATTGAAATAATCACATACAACCTTTTGTATATATTCTATTGATATTTCTTTTGTGTTGCTCTTAACAAATTTATCAATCATATCTTTGGCTAAATCCAAAGTTATTTCTTGTTTGGTGATTGAAGAACGAGCTATCAAAGATATTAACGCACCTTCTAATTCTCTTACACTTGAATTGATATTGTAAGCCAAATATTCAATTACGTCTTTTGGCATTGAAATTCCATCCTTAAAGAGTTTCTTTTCTATTATCTCTATTCTTGTTTGTGCATCAGGCATTTGCAAGTCTGCACTCAAGCCCCACTTTAAGCGAGAAATGACTCTTTGTTCCAATCCAGAAAGTTCTGCAGGCGATTTATCAGATGTAATTATTAGTTGTTTGCCTGCTGAATGCAAGCCGTTGAAAATTTGGAAAAATACTTCTTGTGTGCCCGTTTTATTTGCAAAAAATTGTATATCATCTATAATTAGAACATCTATCATCATTTGATAGAATTGCAAAAAGTCGTTTCTTGTGTTGTTTTTAGTACTTTCTACAAATTGTTGAAAGAATTGTTCTGCACTTATATACAATACGGTTTTTTCTGGAAATCT
>JAGCLI010000292.1 GCA_017647065.1 Bacteroidales bacterium | reverse complement strand
TAAGAAAAAATTAAAAAAAAAAGAAATAATTTTGTCAGTTTTTTTCATATCTTTGCAACTTGTAATAATTACAAGAATAATTGCGCGAAATCAAACAAAAAAATAAAAAACATGTACAACAATTTTCAAAAATTTCTTCAAGAAGAAATACAAGGAATAAAAGACGCTGGTCTTTACAAAAATGAAAGAGTGATTGTTACTCCTCAATCTGCTGCTATCAAAACAGCAGAGGCTGGTGATGTATTAAACTTCTGTGCTAACAACTATTTAGGCTTAGCAGATAGTCCTGTTCTTATCAATGCAGCTAAAAAAGCCTTAGATGAAAGAGGATACGGAATGAGTTCTGTACGTTTCATTTGCGGAACTGGTGATTTACACAAAGAATTGGAAAGAAAAATTTCTGAGTTCTTCGGAACAGAAGACACTATTCTTTATGCTGCTTGCTTTGATGCAAATGGTGGTGTGTTTGAACCATTGTTAGGACCAGAAGATGCTATTATCTCTGACGCATTAAACCACGCTTCTATCATAGATGGTGTTCGTCTTTGCAAGGCTCAACGTTTCCGTTATGCTAATGCAGATATGGAAGACTTGGAAAAACAACTTCAAGACGCTAAGGATTGCCGTTTCCGTTTGATTGTAACAGATGGAGTATTCTCTATGGACGGTAATGTTGCTCCATTGGATAAGATTTACGCTCTTGCTCAAAAATATGATGCAATGGTAATGGTTGATGAAAGCCACTCAGCAGGTGTTGTTGGAAAAACTGGTCGTGGAACAACTGAACAATATAATTTAAGAGGACAAATCGAAATTCTTACAGGTACACTTGGAAAAGCATTCGGTGGAGCTGTTGGAGGATTTACAACAGGTAAGAGAGAAATCATTGAAATGCTTCGCCAACGTTCAAGACCATATTTATTCTCTAACTCAATTCCTCCTATGGTTGCAGCAGCGGGTGTTGCTATGTTTAACTTGATTGATGAAACTAACGAACTTCAAGATAAATTACATAACAATACTGATTACTTTGTTGCAGAAATGAAGAAAGCAGGCTTTGATATTAAACCTACACAATCAGCAATTTGTGCAGTTATGCTTTATGATGCAAAACTTTCACAAGATTTCGCAGCTGAATTACAAAAAGAAGGAATTTATGTAACAGGTTTCTATTACCCTGTTGTTCCTAAAGGACAAGCAAGAATACGTGTTCAAGTATCTGCTGCTCACGAAAAAGAACATTTAGACAGATGTATCGCAGCATTTACAAAGATTGGAAAACAATTAGGAGTTATAAAATAATTAAGCAAAAAGAAAAGCCACTCAAAATTGAGTGGCTTTTCTTTTTTTATTCATATATAAAAGCTATTCGATATTTTCCTTCATAAGGTTCTTCTCGTTTGAGAGATATATTATTAATTCCTTGTATTTTTTCAGACAATTGAGCATAACGTTCATTGTATTCTTTGTCCGACAAATTATTTATTTCAACAACTTTCATTTCACTTATCATACCATTTTGAGATGTAGTAAAAGTAACTTCTACTAATTGATTATCAATAGTTCCTTCTAAATTTCCATAATAATTATAGTCAAAACCATAATTTGCAAGTTGCTCGGTCATTTGTTGAGGAGTGACTTTGAAATTGATTTGATTAAATTGCTCAAAAGTGATTTGAGCAGAAGCAAAGCTTGTTATAAATGCCATTGCTACAAGTAAGAATAATTTTTTCATAAACTCTAAATTTTATTTTGTTACTAAATATAAATTTTACTTTCTATATATATAGACAAGCAAAATAGCGATTTCGTTTCACTTGTGCAAAAATAATATTATTTCTTAAACAAACAAAATTTGTAGGATTAAAGATTATTTAGTACTTTTGCACAAGAATATAAATATCGATTAAGATGAAAAAAATATTGGTTTTAGGCTCAGGCGGTCAAATAGGCAGCGAGCTTACAATGAGATTAAGAGAAATCTATGGTGGTAGCAATGTTGTTGCAACAGACATCAATCCTACTCGTTTAACAGAGGCTATTCAACAAAGTGGTCCTATCGCTGCTTGCGATGCTACAAAGGCAGAAGAAATTGCAGCAATAGTTGATAAATATCAAATAGACACTATCTACAACCTTGTGGCTATTCTTTCTGCTACAGCTGAAAAAAATCCTATGCTTGGTTGGAATATAGGAATTGGAGCATTGATGAACTGTTTAGAAATAGCAAGAGAAAAGAAATGTGCTTTATTTACACCTTCTTCAATCGGTGCTTTCGGCGACACAACTCCACTTAACGGCACTCCACAAGACACAATCCAACGTCCAAAGACTATTTACGGAGTAACAAAGGTTACAGGAGAGTTATTAGGCGACTATTACTTTGAACGTTTTGGCGTAGATGCACGTTCAGTTCGTTTTCCAGGTTTGATTTCTATCGTATGCCCTCCGGGAGGTGGTACAACAGACTACGCAGTTGATATTTACTATGCAGCAGTTA
>JAGCLI010000291.1 GCA_017647065.1 Bacteroidales bacterium | reverse complement strand
CGTTCTGTACGTCACCTATTCTTATAATAATAAGTATAAGACCGAAGGTACGGACGGTGCCGAAGTTGAAAAGTCGAAGACTGTTAAGCAGGAAACCGCGGTTCGCTTTGATCTTGCCGAGCTTGCCGAAAGCGGTCGATACGGCGAAGGCTTTGTTGATTCTCTTGTCGGCAAGGATATCGGTGCTTCGCATACGATCAAAACCTCTTTTGATGCAAACGATGACGGCGTGGCGGAGGACGTGACCTTCAATCTGACCGTTTCCCGTGCCAATAAGGAAAATCCCGTGACCTTCACGGTGAAGTATCCGAGCGATTACAGTCTGGCAAGTGTCAAGGGCAAAGAGGTCACCTTCTACGTCTGCGTGAACGGCGTTGCGGGCACGGCAGACGAGCTTTTGACCGAAGAGGTTCTGAAAAGCGATAAGGTCAAGTACGAGCCTGCCAAGGACGATGAGTTCAAAGACGATCTTGTGAAATCCTTTCTCAATATGATGTTGCGGTAAGCATAGGAGATGGATTGCGTCCGGGAAGTATTGCAGATGCAAATGATGAGGCACAATTTGGAGAATTGGAAACAATGGGAGAATTGACAAAAGTCGCATGGCAATATGATGTTCAAGTATTAATTGAAGGTCCGGGACATGTTCCTATGCACAAAATCAAGGAAAATATGGAAAAACAAAAGACATTGTGTCATAATGCACCATTCTACACCTTGGGACCTTTGACAACAGATATTGCTCCTGCGTATGATCATATTACTTCTGCAATTGGTGCTGCAATGATTGGCTGGTTAGGAACAGCAATGCTTTGTTATGTAACACCAAAAGAACACCTTGCTCTTCCAAATAAAGAAGATGTAAGAGAGGGAATAATGGCTTATAAAATTGCAGCACACGTTGCCGACATTGCAAAGGGACATCCTTCGGCTATGGAAAGAGATAATGCACTTAGTAAGGCGAGATTTGATTTTCGTTGGAACGATCAATTTAATCTTGCTTTGGATAGAGAAAGAGCAATAGAGTATTATGGTGAAGAAAAGTTAAAAGGAACTCCTTTCTGCACAATGTGTGGACCAGATTTTTGTGCAATGAGGATTTCTCGTGAGGTTTCAAAGCAAGGAGAATAGTTATGGAAAAGAGTTTTTATGATATTGTAAAATCACTTTCGTGGCAAGAAGTAACCGATAGCATATATTCTAAAACGGAAAATGATGTTGTAAGAGCCTTATCAAAAAAATATTTAGATATTGAGGATTTTAAAGCATTAGTTTCTCCAAAGGCAGAAAAATATCTTGAACAAATGGCGTTTATGAGTAGAAATATTACACAAAAACGTTTTGGAAAGGTTATGCAGTTTTATATTCCTATGTATCTTTCAAACGAATGTAGTAATCATTGTATTTATTGTGGGTTTAATCACAACAATCAAATAGGTAGAATTACTCTTTCCGATGAGCAAATCTTGGAAGAAATAAAAGCAATCAAAGCAATGGGCTATGATAATGTGCTTTTGCTTACAGGGGAAAATCATAAAAATGCAGGCGTTTCTTACATTGAAAATGCTATAAAACTATGTCGTCCTTATTTTTCTGCAATAAATTTGGAAGTATTCCCAATGAAAACGGAAGAATATGAGAGATTGATTCAAGCAGGTGCTAATTCGGTTTATGTTTATCAAGAAACATATAATGAAAGTCGCTACAAATATTATCATCCTAAGGGAATGAAGTCAAATTATCTTTATCGCTTAGAGTGTCCCGAAAGATTAGCCAAAGCAGGCATTCATAGAGTTGGAATGGGAGCCTTAATTGGTTTGGAAGAATGGAGAACGGAAATGCTATTTCTTGCTATGCACTTGCAATTTATGAGAAAGAATTATTGGAAAACAAAATATTCTATTTCTTTCCCAAGAATGAGACCTGCGGCAGGTGGTTTTCAAGCGGATTATTGCGTGAATGAAAAACAATTTGCTCAAATCATTTGGGCGTTTCGCCTTTTTGATAACGATGTTGAAATAACAATGAGTACAAGAGAAAGACCTGAGATGAGAAATCATTTTGTTTCTCTTGGCATTACCTCAATGAGTGCAGGAAGTAAGACAGAGCCGGGAGGTTATTCTAATCCTGATGTAGAATTAGAACAATTCCACGTAAATGATGATAGAAGCGTAGAAGAAATGGAAACAATGGTACGCTCACAAGGTTATGATGTAGTATTTAAAGATTGGGATAAAATTTTAAGTTAATGTTAGAGGAAAAGGATTTTTTGAGATACTCTCGTCAAATAGAGTTAGAGGGCTTTGGAAGCAAAGGACAAGAAAAATTAAAGCAAGCAAAAGTCTTGATTGTAGGCGTTGGAGGCTTGGGAAGCATTGCAAGTCTTTTGCTTGTTGCCTCTGGCGTTGGAGTAATTGGTATTATTGATAAAGATAAGGTTGGTTTGAGCAATCTTCATCGTCAGATTCTTTACAGAGAGTCGCAAATAGGGGAGGAAAAGGTTGAAAAGGCAAAAGCGAATTTAAGGGAACTTAACGGTGATTGTCAAATAGTTGCTTACAATGAGTATTTGAGCAAGGAAAATGCTGAAAGTATTATCAGGGATTATGATATTGTGGTGGATTGTTGCGATAACTTTGCAACGCGTTATGTGATAAATGACGCTTGTCAAAGATTGAAAAAACCTTTTGTTTATTCTGCTATTTCGGACTTTGAAGGGCAAGTCGCTTTGCTTAATTGCGAGGAAGATTCTGCAAATTATAGAACCCTTTTTCCAGAAGAAAACCTATTGAAAGAAGAAAGTAATAAAAACAAAGCAGTGATTGGAGTTTTGCCCTCAATCACTGCTTCTATTGCTTCAAACGAAGTTATAAAGTTTTTAAGCAATTACACCGAACATTCCTTGAAAAACAAACTCCTAATCTTTAATGTCAAAAACTATAACTTTAATATATTTGAACTATAAGACGATTAAGCAACGCAATTCAAAGAAATAGAAAAATTAAACGCTCGTTTGTCTGAATTAAACAAAGACTTACGAGCGTTTAATTATAGAATAATTTAGAGGTCGTTGCTAACGTTTAGAAATTTAAAATCTTGATATGTTATAGTAGTAAAATATACATTTGTATTTACCTGTATAAAATCAATAGAAATACATTTAAAATCTTTAGAGTATCCCTCGTAACGATATAAAAAGCCATCTGTTACATTTGGCATTACTTGTTTAATACTGTATTTCCTAGCTATAGTAAGTAAAAGAGCTTCGAAATGATTTAATCCATATTCCTTGTCCAAGAAGATACAAGCAAATGTAATATAAGCAAATTTATTATTTACTAAACCTAAGTTAATTCTATCCCAATCAAACCCGCCAAAACTAATAGAATAATTCTTTGCTCCATATTTGCTATCTTTTTTTATGAAAGTAACAATATTATCGCTATTATTTTCATCATCTACATAAAGATTATGTAAAGCAAATGATTTGATTACATCATATTTACTCGCCCCAAACTTGACTCCAAAAAATGTATCTTGGATTTTGTCATTTAATCCTTCATTTTGCCCATAAGAAACAAAACTTAAACTTACTACAAAAATGAATAATATTTGTTTTAACTTCATGTTATTCTATAAATTATTAAACACCAACACCTAGAAGCCACAATACTACACTCACAATTACAGGAGTACCGAAGGTCAACCCAAGTACTGTAAATTTTTTTTTAAGTTCTTTAGTTTCTTCTTCATCAACCTCTTGATAGTATTCATATATATTTGACTTAACATTGTAACAAATATTATCTTTGCCCACAAAAACATGTATAAAATCTGTTTTTTGACTAGAAACAGTATTAGTTTCAGCTCCTGGAGTATATGTTCTATTGTAATAATTAACATTATTAGCAGTTGCGATGGTAGAACCAGAACTATAAGTTGTTGTTTGTTCATAAATAAGAATCTTTCCACCGGCACCATCTGATGTTTCTCTATTTGGAGCACCCATTCTAGATACAACAAAATTATGATTTCGTCCTATAAATAATTTCTTATACTCATCTTCTGCACTTACTGTGATTGTTTTATACATAGTGCATGAAGAAAACAAGCATGAAATAATAATTACAATTAAACCAATTTTTGTAAAATTTTTCTTTAACATTTTTGTTTGTTTTTAATTTAATACTAATTTAATTTTCCTTAAGTCCCAAATGGCGATTAAATGATTTCTTTCTTTGACTTCAAGGCATAAAAAAACGTGGGACTTTTTTCTT
>JAGCLI010000290.1 GCA_017647065.1 Bacteroidales bacterium | reverse complement strand
TTTGCCCGCAAAACAAAGAGCGGTTTTTCAAATGAGGTATTATGATGACCTTTCTTTTTCGCATATTGCCGAGATTACAAAAACAACACAAGGTGCCTTGAAAGCCTCCTATCATATTGCGGCAAAAAAGATAGAGGAGTTAATGTTGAATGAAGATTTTTCGATATAAATTAAACCTTTAATATAAAATATTGTCAAAATAAAGGTAAACAAAAAGAATATGGAGCAAAGAAATAATCCATTTAAAGTGCCGGAAAATTATTTTGATAATTTATCCAATCGATTAGAAAGCGAATCAAAAAGAAAGCATGTTTGCGTTTCAAGAATGTTGAAATATGTTGCAAGCATATCGCTTGTTTTAACTCTATCTATAAGTGCTTTTATTGTCATATTTACAGGCGATAGAAAGGAGCCTTTGCTTTCATCTAATTTCTTTTCTTTATTTTCGCCAAATGATAAGGAAAGAAAAAATGATGCAAGGGAAGGTTTAAGCCAATCCTCACAAATCGCATGGGAAAAGAAAGTTGAAACTATTATTGCCGAGGCGGAACAAATTCAATTCACCGAAGAGGAATTGGATTATTTGGAAAGTTTTATAGATGAAGACTTTAATGAATACGTATTTAATAATTTTGAAAATATAGAGTAATGAAAAGAAGATTGATTTTAGTATTATTGGTTATGTTTGCTTTAACATTGCCAACTTATGCACAAAAAGATTGTCCTACTTGCAAGGAAAAAGAAAGAAAAGCGGCACAACAAAAGATGTTGAAAATGAAAAAAGCAACTTTTGTTCAAAGTTTAAAGCTTTCGGAGGAGGAAATGGAAAAGTTTTGGCCAATATATGTTCAATATGATAGTGAAATAAATGCGGTAATTGAACATCAACATGCTTTGATGAGTAAATTCAAAGATAAGGATTTGCTTGATATTGATTCGGAAAGTGCAAAAATGTTGGTAGAACAAAACAATAAAACCGAAAGAGAATTATCGGAAATAAAGATTCGCTATTATAATAGTTTCTTGGAAATACTTCCCGCTCAAAAGGTCGCAAAACTAATAAAGGAAGAAAAACAAATGATGCGTCATCTTAGAAAAAAAGATAGACAAGAAAAAAAACCACAAGAACAAATTCAAAAGCAAGAACAAAAAAGTTTGCAATTGGTTCCTAAGAAGTAATTGTAAACTTAAAATATGACAATTTCAATATTTTTAGTCTTAGTCATATCGGGACTTTTCGTAGGATTCATAAATACACTTTCGGCGGGAGGAACGGCAATCTCAATAGCACTTTATCTTGCCTTGGGTTTAAGTCCCGCACAAGCTAATGCAACAAATAGAATAGGGGTTTTATTACAATCATCTTTAACCTCTATTCTATTTGCACGTAAAGGGCTACTTAAAAAGAGTTATTTCTTTCGTCTTGCCTTACCAACAATGTTTGGAGCCTTAGTAGGAGCGGTGCTTTCTATTGTATTGCCCGAAATACTTTTTTCTTATTTTATGGGAATTAGCCTTTTGGTTATGATAATCTTTCTTTTTCGTTCGCCAAAGAAGTTTGAGGAAGATGATTTTTCTAAAACCGAAAATGGTATTTCTTTCTTACAATATTTAACTTTCTTTTTTATAGGAATTTATGGGGGATTTGTTCAAGTAGGAACGGGCTTTCTTTTAATGGCCGCCGGTTCTATGCTTTTGGGTTATAATATTGTTAAAACAAACGCTTTGAAAATAACGGTAATGGCTTTTTATACCGTTGTTGCTTTTTTGGTGTTTTGGGGAGAGGGAAGTATTCATTGGCAATTTGGCTTACTTCATTCTATTGGAACATTCCTCGGCTCATTTATCGCAACTAAATTAGCCTTTAAAAAAGGAAGTGGTTTTATTAGATGGGTGGTTGTCTTTGTTATCATTTTCACTTCCCTTTATTTATTCAAAATTGTGGATTTGAAACACTTTTTTCAATTTTTAATCGTTTAGAGTTATAACTTATAAATAAAAATATTATATTTGCAAAATCAAAATAAGAGTAAAAACTATGAAGAAAGTTGCGTTAATATTATTAGCTTGCACATTGGTAACAAGTTGTGCAATTACAAAAAAAGATAAATATAAATCGGTAGATGAAAAAGATGTTCCTACAAAGTTTGTTCAAGATTTCAAGAAACGCCGTCCCGAAATAGAACAAGCAAATTGGAAAATGGTAGATTCAACTTGTTATATTGCTAAGTTTAAGGCATCGGGCAATGATGTAAGTATGAAATTTAAAAACACATCGGTTGAAACGGCTTGGAACGTACCTTTGGAATACACCCCTAAGACTATAATTGATTATATTGAACAAAACTACCAAGGTTACAAAATAGAAAGCGTAGATATTGTTGATATAAGAAATAAAAAGAGTTATATGGCAACAATTTATAAAAAAAGCGAAGAAATAAAACTTCAATTTGACCTTCAAGGTTACTTTACAAAAGTAATGGAATAATAGATTTTATAAATCAACGAAAAGCGATGAAACATTTTTTCTTTGTTTCATCGCTTTTTTTCTTTGTTTTAAAAAAATAATACTTGGTTTTAAAAAAATAATACTTGGTTTTAAAAAATTATTTCTTGGTTTTATTTTGATAAATCTTAGAGTTTTTATGTATATTTGCAAATTAAAATATTTGTATCAATGAAAAAGTATCTTAAATTACTAAATAAGTCTTGGAATGCAATGATTCTTATAGAGGTAGTGCTTGTTGCAATGTTCTATGTATTAACTTATTACTACTATTTATCGAATGAGCCTATTCTTTCAAAAGGATATAGCGTTACCTTTTCATACGTGTTGATGTTGGTAATGGTGCTTTGTGTATTTTTGGGTGGAAAGGGAATAAATCGCAAGATAAAAAACTTGGTTTCTTTGCCTTTGCCCGAAAAATTAGAAAAATATAGAATGTTACAAATAAAACGTTTGCGTTTTTATTCCTTGGTGAATATCGTAGCTTTAATAGGCTTGTTTTTTTGTAACCAAACTTCGTTTTTATTGTTTTCAATCATATCGGTTTTGCTAACCCTTTTAAGCAAAGTATCGGAATTGAAATTGAAAATGGAACTTTCTCTTAGCGAAGAGGAAATTGAAAATATGGAAAAATTGAAATTTGAAAAAATATAATATATTATGTTTGAAATAAGAAGAAGAGAACAACTTACACCTAACATTTATCTAATGGAGATAAGTGCCTATTGGGTGGCAAGAGCTGCAAAACCTGGACAATTCATTATCATAATAATAGATGATAAAGGTGAAAGAATCCCTTTAACTATTTGTGATTACAATAAAGAGGAAGGAACTATCACAATCGTTTTCCAAATCGTAGGAAAATCAACCGAGAAATTAGCAAAGTTAGGAAAAGGAAATAAATTAAAAGATGTAGTAGGACCACTTGGAAAAGAATCTTTGTTAATGTATGTTCCCGAAGAAGAAAGAGCAAACAAAAGAATTTTATTCATAGGAGGAGGAGTTGGAACCGCACCAATCTATCCACAAGTTAAGTGGGTAAAAGAAAATGGTATGAAAGCCGATGTAATTATTGGTACAAAAACCCACAATACCCTTATCTTAGAGGATATGATGAAAGAGGTTGCGGATAATCTTTATGTTTGCACCGATGATGGTTCTTACGGAATGAAAGGATTGGTAACCGATTGTTTGAAATCTCTTGTAGAAAAAGGAGAAAAATACGATGAAGTTGTTGCAATTGGACCAATGGTGATGATGAAATTCGTTTCCCTTTTAACAAAAGAATTAGGCTTAAAGACAACCGTTAGTTTAAATTCACTTATGGTTGATGGAACCGGAATGTGTGGAGCATGTAGAGTAACAATTGGAGGAAAAACTAAGTTTACTTGTGTTGATGGACCGGAATTTGATGCACATCTTGTAGATTTTGATGAAGCGATTCGCCGTCAATCAATGTATAAAACACACGAAATAGCAACCGATTCGGAGGATCATAAATGTAACTTAACCGCAGCGGTTAATCATACAATAAAGAAAAGAAGAGTTCCCGTAAGAGAACAAGACGCTATTGTGAGAGTAAAGAATTTTGACGAGGTTTGCTATGGCTACACAATGGAAGAGGCAATGGAAGAGGCCGATCGTTGCTTGCAATGTAAAAATCCGGGTTGTGTAAGTGCATGTCCTGTAAATATTGACATACCTGCTTTCATCAAACAAATAAGAGGAGGACATGTAGGACATTTTGCACAAGCCTTTAAAATAATTTCCTCATCCTCTGCCTTACCTGCCGTATGTGGTAGAGTTTGTCCACAAGAAAGTCAATGCGAAGGAAGTTGTGTATTAGGAAAGAAAGGCGATCCGGTTGCAATTGGAAAACTTGAAAGATTTGTTGCCGATTGGGCAAGAGATGTTAAGTTGGATTTCACCGAAGTTCCACAATCAAACGGAAAGAAAGTAGCAATTGTAGGTTCGGGTCCAAGTGGTTTGACTTGTGCGGGCGACCTTGCGAAAATGGGATATGAAGTTACGATATTTGAAGCTTTACATCAAGCCGGTGGAGTATTAGTTTATGGTATTCCTGAGTTTCGTTTACCAAAGGAAAGAGTGGTTAAACAAGAGGTTGAAAACATAAAGAAACTTGGAGTAAAGATTGTAACCGATGTTATAATAGGTAGAAGTATCACAATTGACGAATTGTTTGACAAAGAAGGATTCTCTGCCGTTTATATCGCATCCGGTGCCGGTCTTCCTAAGTTTATGAATATTCCTGGAAAGAATCTTAATGGTGTTGTTTCGGCAAACGAATTGCTTACAAGAAGTAACCTTATGAAAGCATACGAACAAGGTTATGATACACCGGTTTATCCTGGAAATGTAACAATTGTAGTAGGAGGAGGTAATGTTGCAATGGACGCCGCTCGTACCGCAAGACGTTTAGGTGCAGAAGTACATGTGGTATATCGTAGAGGAAAGAACGAAATGCCTGCAAGAGCCGAAGAAGTACATCACGCAAAAGAAGAAGGCATAGAATTCCACTATATGACTAACCCTGTTGAAATAATGGGTGATGAAAAAGGTTGGGTGAAATCGGTAAAATGTATTAAAATGGAACTTGGAGAACCCGATGCAAGTGGAAGAAGAAGCCCAATTGAAGTGCCTGGTAGTGAACATGAATTACCTGCCGATTGCGTAATTATGGCTTTGGGAACCGCTCCTAATAAATTGATTATTGATACAACCGATAATCTTTCGGCAACCGATTGGGGTGGAATTCAAACCGATGAACACGCCGCTACTTCAAGAGAAGGAATCTTTGCCGGAGGAGATGCCGTTATGGGAGCTGCAACTGTAATTCTTGCAATGGGAGCAGGAAAGAAAGCAGCTAAGAGTATAGATGAATATCTAAGAAATAAATAAATATGAAAAATAGAGTTATATTTCTATCAATCTTGTTTCTTCTTTTGTCTTTAAGTTTTAGTGAAAATCTTTCGGCACAAAGAAGAAACAAAGCTCCATTGATAAGATTAGGTTTAAGAGCGGGCTTTAATATGAGCGACCTTACATCTGCAAAAGGTTT
>JAGCLI010000289.1 GCA_017647065.1 Bacteroidales bacterium | reverse complement strand
TGGTTTTACTCTCGCAAAGGCCTCCGCAATAATTTTTGGAGAAGGAATACGAGTTAAGAAATGAATATGAATTCCTCTTATAAACTCAAAAATCACCTCAAACTGCAATCCGTACATGTGAGCCATAGGAAGCATAGATATTACCCTATCTCCCGGTTTCAAATTAGGCAATACCTCACAAGCAAACATATAATTGCTAAGCAAAGAACGATAAGATAGCATCACTCCTTTACTTACTGAGGTTGTTCCTGAGGTATAGTTTATCAAAGCCAAAGTATCTAAATTATCTCTTTGATAGTTTACATCTTCTTTTGTAAATCCATTTGGATATTTCTTTGCAAACTCACTTTCTAAATTATCAAATACACTTCTAAACTTTTCATCATTGCAACCAACCAAATCAAAATCTTGCATTTGTATGATAGCAGACAATTTAGGCATATTTTCAGCAATCAAACCCTCCCAAACAACATCGCCAACAAAAAGAATTTTTCCATCAGAGTGATTAACAAGATGAGTAATCGAATCACTTTTAAACTCATGCAATAAAGGAACAGCCACAGCTCCATAGGTAAGGGTAGCAAAAAAGATAATCGCCCAAGAAGAGCAATTCCTACCACAAAGAACTATTTTATCCCCTTTTTCAATTCCCGATTGTTCAAACAATAAATGAATCTTTGCAATTTGAGCTGCAACTTCTCTATAATATATAGGTTCTTTCTTATAATCACTCAAAGCAGGCAAATCCCAATTCTCTTTAATACCTACCGCAACATTTGCTATAAAACTATCAGTGTACATATATTTCTTAATAATTTATGAGTTAATTGTGCAAAGATAATGAAAAAAAATAACAAGCACTACAATTGAGCCAAAAAACTCTTTGTTTTTTAAAAATAAATCAAAGAAAAAAAATTTTTTTTCTTTACTTTTTAAAATTATTTCTTTGAAAAAATTCAGCCAAATGAATAAAATACGTTATCTTTGCAAGATAATAGAAAAGTAATACAATAAAAAACAAAATACGATATGAGCAAACAAATAACAATCGACCAAGCTGTCGAAATGATTAAAGACGGCATGACCGTAATGATTGGAGGTTTTTTAGCAGCAGGAAGTGCTAACAGAATAATAGAAGCATTAGCAAAAGCAGGACGTAAAGACCTTACAGTAATATGCAACGATACATCTTATCCTGAAAAAGGTAGTGGATTATTAGTTGCAACAGGTTGCGTAAAGAAAGTAATCGCTTCTCACATAGGAACAAATCCTGTAACAGAACAAAAGATGAAAGACGGCGAAATGGAAGTTGAATTAGTACCACAAGGAACATTGGCAGAAAGAGTAAGAATTGGAGGAGCAGGTATTGGAGGCTTTTTAACAAAAACAGGATTAGGCACACTTGCAGGCGAAGGTAAAAGAGTAATTGAAGTAAACGGGGAAGAATATCTTTTAGAACTTCCATTGAGAGCAGATGTTGCCTTAATAGGAGCATCAGTTGCAGATAAATATGGTAACTTAATCTATCGCGGAACAAGCCAAAACTTCAATCCTCTTATGGCTACCGCAGCAGATGTAGTGATTGCAGAAGTAAAAGAAACAGTTGAAAACATAGCACCAGAAGCTATAAAAACACCTTACCTATTTGTAGATTACATAGTAAAATAATAACAAAATAAAACAATAAAAACAATGGCAGCAAAATCAATAATAAGAATGAGAATGTCCGCTCACGACGCTCACTATGGCGGAAACCTTGTAGATGGAGCAAGAATGTTGAATCTATTTGGCGATGTAGCAACAGAACTTTTGATTATACAAGACGGAGACGAAGGATTATTCTGTGCATACGACAATGTAGAATTTTTAGCACCTGTATATGCAGGAGATTACATTGAAGCAGTAGGAGAAATCACACACGTAGGAAACACATCTCGTAAAATGAAATTTGAAGCACGCAAAGTAATCGCTCCAAGAACAGATATTTCAGATTCAGCAGCAGATGTATTGGCAGAACCAATAGTTGTATGTAGAGCAAGTGGCACATGCGTAGTTCCAAAACAATGTCAAAGAAACAACAAATAAGAAAACGATGGAAAAATTGATAATCACCGCTGCTATATGTGGAGCAGAAGTAACAAAAGAACAAAACCCTGCCGTTCCATATACAGTAGAAGAAATAGTAAGAGAAGCGAAATCAGCAGTAGATGCAGGAGCTGCAATCGTACACCTACACGTTAGAGAAGACGATGGCACACCTACACAAAATCATGCAAGATTTCAAGAATGCGAAGAAGCGATTTACAAAGTTTGTCCTGACGTAATCATAATTCCTTCCACAGGAGGAGCAGTAGGAGTGAGCCCAGATGAAAGATTAGATTCAACAAATACTAATCCAATACCTGAAATGGCAACACTTGATTGCGGAACTTGCAACT
>JAGCLI010000288.1 GCA_017647065.1 Bacteroidales bacterium | reverse complement strand
CATATCCTTTGTTTCGCAGATAGGGAAGTACATTATAATGGCTTTTTTCACCCATTGATTCACTTGCCACTCATTATTTATTTTTTCAGCTACTCTTATTTCGCCTTTATCCAATACGTCAATGATTTCTAATATTGCCTTTTTTACGCTTTCTTCTTTTAATAATTCACGATTTAGCCAAGCTTTTTCTATTAACTCTTGATACATAATTTATTTCTTTGTTTATTTTGTGGCAAAAGTATGAAAAAAAAATGATATTTAGTTTTAAACAGTTTTATTGAAGTGTTTTTATTTGGTAATCAGTAAATAAAATATTTTTTTAACAATGAAAAAAGTTGCATTTTCTTTATTTTTTATTGAAAAATGTTTGTTGTCTTGATTTTTGTTGTTATATTTGCAAAACAATGTAATGAATATTAATTATTAACAAAAATTTAAGAAAATGAAAAAAATTATTCTTTCAGTCCTTGCATTAGGACTTTCAATGGGCTTAATGGCTCAAAAAGTTTACAACGGAGCTGAACCTATGAAAGGTCAATTAAAAAATTCTCCAAAAACATCTGGATTAATTTATCCTGAATCTTTCCAAGATTGTGGAAGCATTGATGATCCTAAATTCTACGTTGCAGATGGTCAAAGCATTTATAAGGCTATGACAGGTACTAATTCTTATGGTGATCAAGCTTATGGTCAAAGATATGTAGGAAATTACCAAGTTACAGGTATAGCTGCTGTTATGTCAAACTATGCTATTGATGGAACAGAAGAAGATATGGCTGCTGCTATCATTGATATGAATGGAAATGAATTAGCATTAGTAGAATTTACAACTGCTGATATTCCTCAAATGAGTGTTGATGCAGAAGGATACATAGATGTAGCTTTTGATTTAGCAGAATTCAATTTCTCTGCACCTGTTTCTGCTAACGATTTCTTAGCAGCTATCTATGTTCCTCTTTTAACTGTTACTCCAGAAAATGAATTAGGAGGAAATATCGTTGCTATAGCTTCTACAGAAATGGGATGTTGGTCAGATGATATGGCTTATTCTTTGTCTATGTTATCAGAAGGTGCAGATTACGAATGGGTTTCAATTTACGAAGCTTGGGGTGGAGCTCAAAATGGTGTTGAATTAGACGTTATGATCTTCCCTAAAGTTTCTGGAACTGGCTTAACAGAAGCTGATGTTGAAACATTATCTTACATTTTCCCTAACCCTGCAAAAGATGAAGTTATGGTTGCTTCTTCTTTAACAATGGAAAGAGTTGAAATCGTTAACATGTTAGGTCAAGTTGTTTTCGCAGCTGACGTAAACGCTAACTCAGTAAAAGTAAACACTGCTGAAATGGGTGCTGGTAACTATTTAGTTAAAATGTACACAGAAGCAGGAATGGCAACTAAAAAATTAGTAGTTGAATAATAACGAAATAATTTAGTTAATAGCAGAAGTAAATCTGAAAGGATTTACTTCTGTTTTTTTTGTTTAATAAAATTTAAAAAATCAAATGAAGAAATTATCAGTTTTAATGCTTTCGTTAGTTATGACTTTCGGAGCAATGGCTCAAAACTTCACTTTCCAAAAAGGAGAAAAAACTTTTGAGCAAAAAGCAATTGAGTACGCAAAACAAAATAACAAAGGCGTGCACACTCAAACACCAAAAACAAATCCTGCTGTTGCAATTACAATCAACGATATTCAAGCTGGAACTGTAAATGCAACATTTACTCCTGCTGAAAATGTAACTAAATATTATTTCTGTGGTACAGAAACAGGAATGATTGAAGAGTTAGTAGAATTTTATGAAATGTTTGGATTGTCAATGACAGTTGCAGAATACATAACTTACGTTGCACAAGATTCTGCTACTGCTGAATTAACAGTAGATGTAGTAGATTTTACACCAAACACAGCTTCTTCAATTTATGTTGCAGCTTTGTTAAACGATGGCACATACGAAGTAATCACTTCTGACTTTACAACACTTTCTCTTGGTGGTTCAGGAGATGCTACTTTGACAATAAATGTACATGACATAGCACAAACTTCTGCTTTCATTTCAATAACTCCAAATGATCAATCAGCACATTACGGATTAGTGCTTACAACACAAGAAGAGTTAGATGAATTGGGCTATACTGCTGATTCTTTAATAGCATACTTTAACGGAACAGAATATCAAAAATACTATTATGAATTAGATGAAGAAATGCCAGGATTGGATCCTTCAACTGAATATTTAGTTTATGCAATGGCGTTCAATGCTGATGGAGTTGCAAGTGAACTTTATGAAGTTAGCTTCACAACTACTTATTATGGTGGATTTGGTCTTGCAGAAATTGCAATGACTGCTACAAATCCAACTGCTAATAGTTTTGATATTTCTTTTGTTCCTAACGATCAAACAAATTATTACTACTATCTAATTGCAGATCAATCATTCTACACTGAATTAGGCTTAGAAACAACAGCTGATATCGCTGCTTGGGCTCAAGCTAATCAACAAAAAAATTACGGAGAATTAGAATGAACAGTTGGCGATTTAGTAATGGGAACAGAATATATTTGTTATGCTATTCCTTTCAATGCAAATAACGAATTAGGAACAGTAGCTCAAACAACAATAACAACACTTACACTTGGTGGAACAGGAGTTGCAGAAGTTGAAATAGAGGTAGCAAACGTTGCAGAAACAGATTTTGAAGTTTATTTCACAATGAACGAAGAAACAGCTTACTATTACTACCTAATAGCAGAAGAATCAGTGTTAGAACAATATGGTTTAACAACACAAGATGCTATTTTAGACTATTTTGCTCAAAATGGAGAAGCATCATACGAAGATGTAGGTGGTACAATTGCTGATTGTGTTGAAGGAACTATAATGAAAGTTTACACATTCCCTTATAATGCAAACAATACATTAGGAACAGTAAATACAGTTGATATTTTAATGGGCGAAGGAGTTGTAGGATTAAACGATGTTATGACAAGCGTAGAAGCAAACCTTTATCCAAACCCTGCAAACAGTCATATCAATGTTTCATCACTTTCAATCATAGACAGAGTTCAAATAACAAACGTATTAGGACAAGTAGTTATGACAAAAGAAATAGGAGCTAACGGAGCAAACATCAATATTGAATCTCTTGAAGCAGGAAATTATTTCGTAACTATTTACACTAATCAAGGAGTTGCAACAAAGAAATTATTAGTAAAATAGTTTCAGAAAAAAACTCTTTACTTTTTTAAAATAAATGAAAGAAAAATTTAATTTTTTCTTTCATTTATTTTTTTATTTCTTTGATTTATTTTTTTTATCTTTGCAAAGTAATAATTTAACATAAGTAAGCAAAGAATGGAAACTAAATTACAATCACTTATATCAAAAGCTTTTCAAGATTTATTTAATTGTGAAGTTGAACAAAACACAATTTCATTGACAGCAACCAAAAAAGAGTTTAAAGGAGACTTTACTTTGGTTGTTTTTCCTTTTTTACAAAAATGCGGAGAAAAGAATCCTGTGGCATTAGCTCAAAAAATAGGCGAATATGTTGTAGAAAAATCGGAAGAAATAGAAGGATTTAACGTAATAAAAGGCTTTTTAAACTTTGAAATATCACCAAAATATTGGTTAAAATTCTTAAATGATAACTATCAAAACGCAAATTATGGTTATCAACCAAAGAAAGACGAT
>JAGCLI010000287.1 GCA_017647065.1 Bacteroidales bacterium | reverse complement strand
GGATAATAATGAGGATAACATTTGACAAGAATACTAAAAATGATATTCAAAAATATAAAGACTCACTTCGTAGAACAAAATAGTGGAGAATGTGGTGAGGAAGATACTTGGTAAAATATTTAATTTTAGTGTATTTATTTTATATATTATTATATAAATCAAAAATCGATGAAGAATGGAAAAATTAACCAGACAACAAGAAGATGGTGTATGTAAATTATTACATCATACCCACGATGAAAATGTTACTCAGTATATTTTAGAAACGCTAGGAAAAGAAAATTGGACAAGAGATATTCTAATGTCGTGTAACGGTAATTATTTAACAGATGAACAATGGGATTTATTTGAATCGTTAGGAGGAGGATATACCAGTGAAGAAATGGATGAATTTATTGATAATTTATCTATAAACGATGTAATTATTGAACGATTAAAAGAACAAAGAGTAACTAAATATCTATACGAGAATGAAGAATATATAGACGAAATTCGTGAAGGTAGGATTATATGTGAAGGAATAGATGTAGAAAGTATCAAAAAAATGATTTTAGGATAATGAAAGTAAAATTTTCAGAAAAGACGAAGAATGACTTTAAGAAATATAGGGATTTTTTGAAAAACACAAAAATATTTAGACATAGAAAATAATAATAATCAAGGCACACAAGGGCAAAACAAAATACCAGTTCTTAATTGGATCTTATGGGTTTTAGGACTTATATTATAACTTGTTGGTATATTCAGAAAACCAAAAGGATTAGCAATAGCAGGATTGATAATATCTTGTTTAGGTTTGATTTTACTAATAGTTCTTGCAAGTGTTCTCGCAAGTATTTTTTAATCTAAGTAATTAATTCAAAGAAAAACGCTCGTGAGTCTTTACTTTATTTTGACAAACGAGCGTTTTATTTTTTTTATTCCATTGTATAGCGAGAGAATACGTTTTCTTGGGTTATTTTTATTGGGTTTTCTTTCTTCCATTTTAAGAATGAATCCCATTTGCCTTTATTTTCTTTTACCCATTTGTTTGCTTGTGCGTTGTTGCCGTATGCAAATAGCCAATAGTTGTAGGCTTCAAAGTGTCCTGCTTCTATTATCTTCTTGTGATAGTCAAACAAAACGTTGTTAAAGTCGGAGAAATTTGCATAAAACTCGTTTATGAATTTCTTTCTTATTTGAACAAGGGTGTTTAGATCAAGAAATCTATATCCTTTTGCTGCTTTTGTCATTGCAGAACGAAAACTTTCTGGAAAGAGATTAGGTCTTTCTCCTGAGTTGGAGTAAACTATAACAGGATTGTTGAAATCTACTTCGGCTTTTCTATTGTTAAATTTTATTTGATCAAAGTAGCAATTGTATAGTGTTTCACTCATTTCTTTGTATCTTTCTTGTGAGTGTTGTTCAAGATTCATAAATATTTCTCCGTACATTGCTCCCCATACCATTTCGGTAGATGCAAAAAATAGGAGAGAGGCTCTATAATAGTTAGATGCGTATTCTGGGTCTGATTCTATGCCTTTTTCGTAGTAAAAGAAGGCGTCTTCGTATCGGTTATTCTTATAGGATATGTTTCCTTTTTCAAGATATAGACAACCTGCGTTTGGAAATTTCTTTAAGCCTTTGTCGTATTGTGTTATGGCAGAATTGAATTGCCCTTTTTCATCGTATGCATTGCCTAATAATTGATAAACATCAGGAGTGACTTCTGCTCTTTGACAAAGTGGGGTTAGGGTTTCTATTGCTTTGTCGTAGTCTGTCATTATGTAGTATATCCAAGCTAATTCGTAGTGTAATGGAAGGGTGTCTATGCCTTCTGATAT
>JAGCLI010000286.1 GCA_017647065.1 Bacteroidales bacterium | reverse complement strand
TTGGTCATTTGTTTGAAAACGTAGGCTTTCTGGAAATAAGTTTGGCGAGTTGCTCACTATATAGAAAGTATTATCTCCTTTTTTTAGCGTTACCTCTGCTGTTTTTTCTATTAAACCCATCAATGGGTAAACAATTACGTTTTCTATTCTTGGTTTTACTTTTTGTGCTAAAAGACTTTGACCAATTAACAAAAGTGTTATTGCAGTTACAATCCTTTTCATACTATTTATCTGCTAAGTTTCTTTTCTGATTTCTTGCTTGATGAAGTTGTTTTTTTAGATGATGAAGTTGTTTTCTTGTTTGATGTTGTTGCTTTCTTTGACGATGAAGTAGTTTTCTTAGATGCGTTTGTTTTTTTAGAAGAAGTATTTTTTGTAGCCTTTGTGTTCTTTGAAGCATTATTGTTTTTTACTTCCTTTTTATTGTTAGTTGCAGGTTTTGTTTCCTTATTTTGAGGTTTTGTTTCTTTATTTGGCTTAACTTCCTTGTTTGTTGTAGGTTTTACATCTTTATTCGCTGGTTTAGTTTCCTTGTTCGCTGGTTTTACATCTTTGTTTGGCTTAACCTCTTTATTAGTTACTGGCTTTGTTTCCTTATTTGGTTTAATTTCTTTATTAGGATTCATTGTTGAGTAAGGAACTATTTGCTTTGATGTTATGGTTTGACCCTTATCTTTGCTTTCTTTTGTATATTCTTTTGAAATTTCCTTTGCACGAGTCATTACTTCGTTATTTGGTTTTGAAAGTTCCTTACTGTCAAACACTACATTTGGACGTTCTTTCTTAAAGTTAGTTTCCAAAGAAGATTCATTAGGCATTGATTTGATTTCTTTAATTTCATCTGCTGAGAAATACTCATCGTAATTTATGTTTTTAAAACTACCTCTTGTTATTACACCACCGCCTGTTTGCACATTAGGATTTAAATTTCCTGTTTCACCTCTACCTGTTACGTGTCCGTTGCTGTGAATTATTGCTCCGTTGTTTCCATGATTGTTATTGTGGTTATTATTGTGTGAGTTGTGGTGTGGAGGTTTATGTCCATGAGGGTGATTGTAATGATGATTATGACGAGAGCAATAAGCAGCAAAATAACCATCATAATAACCGTTAGCATATCCACTTGCGTATGCAAAATTTGTGTTATATCCAAAGCTAAAACTCCAACCGAAATAAGTGAAATAGAAAAACTCCCAATAATCATCGCAATTATCTATTACCATTAAAGCATATTCTCTTGCCTTTAACGAATAGTGAATAGCGGCACTGCGACAATTTCTTCTATATAAGTCATACGCATAATCGTTATAATAAACGGCTTTGGACAAATAGCGTTCGTTCCAAAAATCATAAGTATATGCTATGTCGTATGCTTGTTCTATTACATAGGCCGTTTTGTTTATTACACTCTTTGTATAAGAGCGTGAATACCTTCTTGCAAATGTATCATTTGTTACTAATAATGTTGATATGAATACAAATGCTACAACTAATAAATTTAAAAATCTTTTCATAACATTTAATTTTTATTGGTTTGTATCTACTATTTAGACAACTAATTATTTAAATTATTACACTTTTTCTTAAATATCCATTACTATTCTTAATCCTCCGTCTCCACCCTTAGTGTTTACAATAGTCTTTCCCTACCGGAGAGACATTCATTCCCATACTTTGATAATAAGTCGCATAAAGATATAACTCATTTCTCATAATTTCATTATTTAAAGATGACTTGCAAAAATAGTATTTAGTTAATAAAATACAAAATCATAAGGCAAAAAAGGCTAAATTTCGTTTCTTTATTGTATCTTCGCAAAAAAAATTATTCATTATTTAAATGGTTTATATGAAGATTAAAGTATTTTTATTTCTAATGCTTGGCTCGGCAGTCGTTTTTGGGCAAAGCAAAAGTAATTCTACACAAGATTACATCAATACTTACACAAAAATTGCTATTGAGCAAGAAAAACAATATGGAATCCCTGCTTGCATCACTCTTGCTCAAGGAATATTGGAATCAGGCAGTGGTCGTTCTCGCTTAGCAACTGAGGCAAATAATCATTTCGGTATAAAATGCCACAATGATTGGAAAGGAAAGAAGATATACAAAGATGATGACAAACAAAATGAATGTTTTAGAGTTTATGACAATGCAGAGCAGTCTTATATTGATCATTCTCTTTTCCTTGTTGGCAAAAAAGGATATGCAGAGCTTTTTAAATTAAAAATTACCGATTATAAAGGTTGGGCAAAAGGGCTAAAACAAGCAGGATACGCCACCAATCCGAAATATCCTCAACTTTTGATTGATATTATTGAACTTTACGATTTAGCAAATATTACTCAAACTTATCAAGAAGAAGAAACGCCTCAAGAAAACAAAGAAATAATTTCTAAAAACAAAGAAAAAATTCCTCAAAGCAAAGAAATAAAACAAGAAAAGAAAGAAAAGAAAAAACCTTTCTGGAAACGTTGGAAAGAAAATCGTCAAGAAAGGAAAAAGGAAAGAGAAAAACGTAAATTAGAAAAAGAACTTCAAAAGATAATTGACCAACAAGATATAAATAGATTGGATTTTGAGGTTGAATTTTAAAGAAATAAAAAAAGGCACTCGTAAGTGCCTTTTTCTTTTAATTAACTTCTTGGAAATCTTCTTTACCTACTCCGCATAAAGGGCAAGTATATTCTTCTGGCAAGTCTTCCCATTTTGTTCCTGGAGCGATTCCATTATCTGGATCACCTATTGCTTCATCGTAAACGAATCCGCAAACTGTGCATTCATACTTTTTCATTTCTTTTGTGTTTATTTAATTCATAACTTCTTTGCTTCTAAACATTCGGCACAATATCCTTTGTGATAAACTTGTGTCTCAACGTCAGCAAATCCTTTTGTCTCTTCTGTTTGTGGCAATTCGACATCGTATTCCAAAGGTACATCTACTACTTTTCCACAACTATGGCAAAATAAGTGTGCATGTCTTTGTCTATATCCGTCATATCTCACCATTTTTTCATCAATCGTTAGACTAAGTATTGCTTTCTTTTCAACAAATAGCTTCAAAGTATTGTATATAGTGGTCTTTGACAAAGTCGGTATCTTATCTTGCAGTTCTAAATATATCTCATCAACCGTTGGGTGAGTGCGATGTTCTAACAAATAAGTCATCACCGCTATTCTTTGAACAGAAGGTTT
>JAGCLI010000285.1 GCA_017647065.1 Bacteroidales bacterium | reverse complement strand
GGTTTCATTGCTTGTGCCGGTTGCAATCATAGGTATGACAATGAAAGGAAAACTTGAAAGACCTGAAAAAGTAGTTGTAGAAGGTACTTCAAGCGTTACAAGAAAACAAAGCCTTCTTATTCTTTGTATGGGAGTTGGATTATTGTTATTCGTTCCTTTCTTTAAGACAATAACTCACCTTCCTCCATATCTTGGAATCTTATTCGGATTAGGAATCCTTTGGATAACAACTGAAATTATGCACAAGAACAATCCATCGAATTATTCAAGATTAAACGTTACTGCAATCATACAAAAAGTTGACGTACCTTCTGTATTGTTCTTCCTTGGTATTCTTATGGCAGTTAGTTGCTTGAACGAAGCAGGACACCTTGGACAATTAGCAGGAGCACTTGATAAATTAGGAAACGTTTACGTGATTAACATCGTTATAGGTGTGCTTTCATCTATCATAGACAACGTTCCATTGGTTGCAGCCGCTATGGGAATGTATCCAATTGAAGCAACAGGAGCATTTATGGTTGATGGAGCATTCTGGGAAGGCCTTGCATACTGTGCAGGTACAGGAGGAAGCTTGTTAATCATAGGTTCAGCAGCAGGAGTTGCCGTTATGGGTATGGAAAAGATAGACTTCATTTGGTATTTGAAAAAAATATCATTGTGGGCTTTGATAGGATACCTTGCAGGTGCAGGAACATTCTATTTAATGAGTCAATTTATTTTCCACGCAGCATAGTTTAGAAACTATATCATAATTACAATAACTCTTAGTTTTGTTTGAGTAAAATAAAACTAAGAGTTATTTTTTTAAAACAAAGAAATAAATTTTTAAAACAAAGAGTTAGAAAATTATTTCTTAACTTTGCAAATTATGAATAGGATTTTATTAGTTTTTTTTATTAGTTGCTTGATTTTTTCGTGTGCAAAAATCGTTACACCAAGCGGAGGAGCAAAAGATTCCTTACCTCCCTCTATGGTAAAGAGTTTTCCAATGCTAAATAGCACTAATTTTTCTGATAAAGAGATAGAAATTGTTTTTGATGAGTTTGTTGTGTTGGAAAATCCATTACAAAAGGTTTTGATTTCTCCTCAAATCTCGCCTTCACCAGAAATAATAGCCGATTTAAAGACTATTAAAATCAAAGGACTTGACTCTTTAAAACAAAATACTACCTACATAATTGATTTTGCCGATGCAATAAAGGACTATAACGAAGGGAATCGTTTGAGTGGTTTTTCTTTTGCCTTTTCAACAGGGGAAAATATCGACACAATGTGGTATGAAGGTAGGGTTTTAGATGCTTTTAATCTTACGCCTATTGCAAATAAGTTTGTGCTTCTTTATTCTAATTTTGACACCTCTTATATGCGTTCTCATACTGCTGACTATCTTACTCGCACCGATAGCAATGGAGTTTTTCGTTTTCATAATCTTGTAGAAAAAGGCTATAAATTGCTTGTGCTTGATGATAAAAACCAAAATAAAATATACGATTTGCCAAATGAGGGCATAGGTTTTTCTAACAAAATATTGACTCCATACGCTTTTGATTCAACTGCAAGAGAAAAACTTTTGAAACATAATTTTTATTACACTGATTTTGTGGAACAAACCTCAGATTCCCTAACACAAACTCCTAAAAAAATAATTACAGATAGCCTTTTTACTATAAATAAATATGAAAAAGATACGGTAGCTTATTATAAAGGTGGTTATCAATTAGTCTTTAAGGATACTCTTTCAATGAATGATTTTTCTGCACTTTTGATTAACAATGCCGATACTTTGAAGGTGGGTTTTGAAAAAAAGAATGATACGCTTTATTCTTTGAATTATACTTTGCAACCCTCTAATCAATATGAAATCATAATAGAAAAAAATTCTATAACAAATATTTATTCTCAATCAAATAGGGCTTTTAAGCATAAATTCTATTATTCATCTGAAAAAGACTATGGCACGCTTATTATAAATTTAAAAGATAGTGTTTCTTCTTTTGAGTCTTGTTGTGTTTTTTATCTTTACGATATGGCAGGAAAACTCGTTAGAGAGGAAAAAACAAAGAAAGGACAGGAGCAAGTTAGCTTTAAAAATTTGAAAGAAGGAACTTATAAGGTTAAACTTGCAATAGACGAAAATTGTAATGAGCAATGGGATAAATTAAACTTTGAATTGCAACAAGAAAGCGAAAAAGTATTGATTTTTGGTAAACAAATAATGGTTAAAAGAGGTTGGATAGTTGAGCAAGAGTGGAATATTTTGCAATAAATTTGCAAGATAAAAATAAAATAAGTAATTTTGCACCCTAAATTTAAACAAAAAATAAAAGAAAAATGGCAGTAAAAATTAGATTACAACGTCACGGTAAAAAAGGAGCACCTTTTTATCATATCGTTGTTGCGGATGCTCGTGCAGCACGTGATGGAAAATTCATTGAAAAATTGGGAACATACAACCCAATGACAAATCCAGCTACTATTGAATTGAATGTAGATAGCGCTTGTACATGGTTGAAAAACGGAGCTCAACCAACAGAAACAGCAAGAAACATTTTGTCATACAAAGGTGCGTTATTGAAACGTCACTTACAAATTGGAGTTGAAAAAGGAGCAATAACTCAAGAAGTTGCTGACAAAAAATTTGAAGCTTGGTTAATAGAAAAACAAAATAAAATATCTGCTAAACAAGAATCTTGCAGAAACGCTGCTAAGGAAGATGCTAAACAACGTCTTGCAAAAGAAGCAGAAGTTAATGCAGCAAAAGCAGCAGCAATAGCTAAGAAAAGAGAAGAAGCAGTAGCAGCTGCCGCAGCAGAAACAGCAGAAGAAGCTCCTGCAACAGAAGAAACAGCAGAAGCAACAGAAACTCCAGC
>JAGCLI010000284.1 GCA_017647065.1 Bacteroidales bacterium | reverse complement strand
TGAGCAATTGAATCTTTTATAGAGTTTTTTTGTTGTTTCTTGAACTCTAAGCATCAATTCATCGCTCACTTGTGCAGGAGTTATTTCGTTTGAAAGCCCATTGTATTTTGCATCGTAATCAAAAAATTCTGTTTGTGATACGATTTCTGTCGCAGGAAAAGCAATGATTTCTTTTTCTCCTACTTGCATCACTCCACAACTAAATTCTCTCCCTTCAATAAATTCTTCTATCAAAACTTTATGATGAACATCAAAGGCTTTTTCAATAGCTGGTAATAGGTCTTCTTTGCAAGAAACTTTGCTCATACCGATTGAAGATCCTCCTTCTGAGGGTTTTACAAATAAAGGAAAGTTAATTGTTGAAGAAATCTTATCTAAGTCTAATTCTTCATCTTTAAAAACACTTGTATTCTTTGCTACGTTTACTATATCAAAACTTCTAACAAGTGCATTGCAGACCTCTTTGTCAAATGTTATTGTAGAAACAAGTGCAGAGCAAGTTGTGTAAGGAATATTTAGCATATCAAAATATCCTTGCAACAATCCGTTTTCACCAGGCGTACCATGAACAATTATTAACGCTCCTTCAAAGTTGATTTTTTCTCCATTTAATGTAAGAGAAAAGTCATTTTTGTCTATTTCTATATGTTTGTCTTCTACACAATAGTACCACGATTGTTTTTCTATTACAATAGTGTAAACATTATATTTGTTTGTATCTATATTTTGTGCTATTTGTCCTGCTGAACGAATAGATATTTCGTATTCTCCTGAGTATCCACCTGCTACAAGTGCTATATTTTTTTTCATCTTATGATTTTATTACTTTAAAACTAATTCTCCAATTGAGATTTCATATCTAAAAGCATCACTTTCATTTCATTTAATGTTACAACAAGTTCATACTTAGGATCTAAGTATTGTTGTTTATGTGTTTGCAAGAGTTTTTTTACCCCATCTAATGAATAACCACAATCTCTTGTAAAATAAAGAATCTTTTTTAAAAACTCAATATCTTTTTCTGTGTATCTCCTTATACCAGTACTTGTTCTTTGAGGTTTTAAAACACTAAACTCCTTTTCCCAATAACGTAAGGTTGAAGCAGGAATATCTAACATTTCTGCAACTTCTTGAATCGTATAGAATAATTTGTTTTTCATTCTACAAAATTAGTGATTATTTTTCACTTAACGCTGAATGAGATTTTTTTTTCAAAGTAAAAATTAAATTTTTCTTTGAAAAAATAAAAAAAAGCAAAGAAAAAATTATAGAAAACAAAAAAAAAGAGACAATCACTTGTCTCTTTTTATAATAATAATCACAAAATATTAGTGTCTTATAACTAATTTCTTTGTTGAAATTGTTGTATCGTCTGCTATGATTGAGTAGAAATAAACTCCGTTAGGCAATTCTGCAGTGTTTATATTCGCTACTGATTTTACTCCTATTTTTGCAGGTATTGTTTTAACTGTTTTTCCAACCATGTTGCGAATAGAGATTTCTGCATTAGAGTAATTTGCAGGTATTGAATAAGAAACTTTTACGTTGTTTACAGCTGGATTTGGATAAGCACTCAATGAAAGTGAGGTTGCTTTTGCTTCTTCTAATCCTACTTCATCATAATATTTTACATAAAAACTTTCTAATGTTTCATATTCACCTTCGGTTGCTGCGGCTTTCATTATGTTTACTTTTATGATAACTGTGTTTGTGTTTGCTGGATAATAAGCTATATCAAACTCAGTATATTCTTCATTTGGATTAAGTGTAACAGGGCCTGCAAAGGTTCCTTCTGTGCAATTGCCAAAACACATTAAGAATTCTGTGTTTTCTTCTCCAAATGTTTTTTCATAACCGATATATGTATCGATTGGACTTTCTGTAAGATTAGTTAAGAAAAAGAATGCCTTTGATTCTTCTCCTGGAACGACTTCTATTCTCAAAGTATCATTAGAAACATATTCTTCTCCTTGATATGTCATTCTGAAACTTTGTTGTGCACTTACTCCAAGCACAATAAATAACATCGCAATAAATAAATACGTCTTTTTCATATTGATCTTAATTTTTTATTTGTTTAACAATTTATAATTCTATTTCGTTTACTTGCAATACTTCTCCTGTTGCATTATCTGTTATCATTACAACAACTGCACAATTCTCTTTCACCCATTTGTCAGAGCCTGTAATCAAATAATTTTTCTCTATTACATCTCCTTGTTTGAAAGAATTAGCAAGCGGCATCTCCTTTAATGGATTTTCTCTCAATACATGCTTGAAAGTATATAACTGATGCTCACTTTCAACGTTTTGAATACCTTCTATTCCGCTTTCAGTAACGTATAAAGTCAAAGAAAGTTCAGAATCAACAGTTTTTAAAACATCTATTTTTGTACTTACTAATATGTTTTTACCTTCAAGAATTTCGGCTCCTAATGAAATATTGAAATTATGTGAGGTTGATGCCATTTTTTCTGCTATTTTCGCAGCCCAATCCCCGATGCTTGTAATTGCAGTTGCTTGTCTGTTTATCAATATTGCAGGATAACTTGTTATATTGAATGTTTGCTTCAATTCATCTCCGTAAGGTGTGCGAAAATCCAAGTTATTATTTTCAGAAGATGGTCGAGCAAAACTTCCTGTGTGCACTGCACTAACCACAAGTCTTTCTCCGTATTTTCCCATCTCTGTTTCTAAAACCTCAGTTCCTCCTGGGCAGTTTGGACAATTCCAACCAGTAAAGTCTTCTACTAAAATAGCTTGTTCAGATTGTTGTTTTGTAATAGGAGTTGTTAAATCTGTTTCCCCTATGATTGGTATCAATCTTTCATTTTCATCATAATTTTCACAAGATGCAAAAATCAATGAGCTTATTACTAATATTGTATTTAATATCTTTCTCATCTCTAATTATTATTAAAAGCTACTTGTTATTGTCATAAACAAACCGTTTGAAGCTGGCACTTCTCTACACACACCTCCTATACAGATTATACCGCTTCTTTGTTTTCCATAGCTCAACGACACTCTTGTTGTTTTGTATGTTGAACCTAAGGCTACGCTGTAATAATGTGTTTTGTCCCCTACTTCATTTCCATAGTTCCATTGGTCAGATAGTGCAAAAAACCATTTGCCTGCAAAATTATATTCAGCAGTTGCTTGTAGCCAATCGCCAGTTGCCCATTCTCCATAGTTTTGTTCAGTTAATAACCATTGAACTTCTCCTCTTACAGAGTGCTTTTTAGAAATTTTATATGTAGCATCGGCAACAAATATGTTAGCATAAACATTTTCTGCCTCAGGGTGACCAAACGCAATTGGGTTAAAAATTTGGTTAGAGTACATTAAATTTAATTTTAAGTCTCTATTGATTTTTTTTCCTATTTCAAAATTGATTTCTTGGAAATATAAATCGTCTCCAACTTTAAAGAAATTTGAAGTATATCCTTCTGTACCCATTTGATTCAAAGCATAACCTACTATTGGCTGTTGATCAATAGAGTGAACTCTGGAATAGTTGAATTTTAATTCAGTTCCGTATTTACCTCCCAAAAGAGTATTCTTTTTTATCTTATACATGATGTCGGCTTGTATACCCATTTCTCCATTAACTTGTGTTGCGTAAGGATACATCGCCATAAGAGAATAAGCATGTTGACGAGTAATTGCAGGAAGGTAATTAACATTTAACATATTTCCTGTTTCGCTTCTCTTAGATTTGAAACTCATGTTGTCAATTCTTTTTGCTTCAAGAGAAATTCCTAATCCTTTTACAGAATATGAAGCTTTCAAAAGCAAAGCGTTTCCTGGTTTGTAAATATATCCATTCACAGCGTTTGGATCTTGTCCTTTGTAAGCATATTCTCCTGATAGGAAGAAGGCTTTGTGAGAAAAATCGAAACGAACTGCCATTGCACCAACATTTTCTGGTATAATCATTTTATACATATCCCCATCTAATGTTATGATTTTTGGATTTGCTTGTTCATAAACTGAAACAAAACTTCCTCCAAGTGTAAGGCGAGTTGCTGATGCATTAAGTTTCGTAATTAAATCATTCAAAGAAATCTCAGCATCAAGTCCTCTAATTAGTCCGTTATTGTTTTTCCAAATGTCTTCCCAATAATATCTTTGTTTTCCTATGACTCCTTTGATTGCAACTCCATTTACAGGTTTTGCTACTATTCTTAATCCGTCCATTGCATTATCTAAGCCCAAGTTTCTTTCTTCGTATGAACGGAAAATTAAGCCATTCCCAAATTGTTCATAGTAGTTACCAACTGTTACTTCTAAATAATCTTTTTTATAAGAGGCGTAACGATATGGAATGCCGACTCCTTTGTATTGAGCATCAAATCCAAGAATTGGATTAAGGTATGATTCAAATCTTAAACCAGCAGAGAAATCTCCACTTGTGTAATTGATATTTGCAAATGCGTTACTCAAAAGTTTTTCATTCACTTTTTCTGCCCCAATTATACTATCTTCTTTTGAGGCTTGAATATCCATTTGAAAATTCCCTGTTACTTTTCCTCCTAATATGCTTTGAGCGTAAGAGGTTAAAGAAAACAAAGAAAGAAATAAAATTACTAATATTTTTTTCATTTAATTATTATTTTTCTTCTGCGATAACTTTACGTATTGCTTCAATCAATCCTTCTTCATCACCAGGTGCGTAACCTACATGTTGCCAAACAATTTCTCCTTTTCCATTTACAACAAATGTATGTGGAGGATTATTTACACCCATCGCTCTTTTAAATTCACTATTCACATCAAGCAAAATTTCATACTCCCATTCTGATGTATTTACCAAAGGTTGAACTTTTGATTGTGTACGACTATCATCTATTGATACAGCAAAAATTTTCATTCCTGTTTCTTCTTGCCATTCTTCGTAAAGTTCTGCAAAAGTACTTAACTCCATTAAGCAAGGTTTACACCAAGTTGCCCAAAAACATATTGCAAATGGTTTTCCTTCGTTATTGATTTCTTTTGTGTTTATTGATTTTCCATCAAGAGTTTTTAAATCTACACTTGGAAGTGTTTGTTGTGCATATATCATCAATGAACATATTGAAGCTATTGCAAATAAAATCATCTTTTTCATACGTGTGCGTGTGTTTAATTATTTCTTTTTACTAATATTTCTACTAATTGTTCTAATATTTCTCTGTATTGACTTTCTGGTAAGTTAGATAAAACTTCTTTTGCTTTATTGCTATAATATTTTACCTGCTCCTCTGTCTTTTCAATGCTGCCTGATTTTGCTATATCTAAGACTAATTTTAGTACATCTTCATCAGACTTGTCTTTTTGTTTGACAAAATTTATTACATTTAGTTTAACCTCTTCGCTTAGTGTGTCTATATAATCTAAGATTGGTAAGGTGAATTTGCATTCCTTTATATCATTTCCATATTTCTTTCCATTGACTTGACTTATCTCAAAATCTAAAATATCATCTTTGATTTGAAATGCTCTTCCCAATAATCTGCCAAACTCTTCTGCGTATTTTGTATAGTCTTTATCTGTTGTAGCAGTTTTTGCTCCAATATAAGCTGATGCTCCTAATAAAGAAGATGTTTTATAATCGATTACGCTAAAATATGCCTCACGAGAAATATCTCCTTTCTCTAAAACGTCTTTTTGCAACAATTCTCCCATTGGTAATTCTCTTGCTATTTTGGAATAAATTGGCAAAAGTTCAAAATCTTCCTTAGTATGAATTAATTGTAAAGACTTGCCAAAAAGATAATCTCCATACAATATTGCAGCATTATTTCCCCAACGTGAATTGATTGTAGGTTGATTTCTTCTTAAATCGCTATTATCTAACACATCATCATGAGCTAACGATGCGGTATGCAGTAATTCTACAATTATTGCAGAACGATAAGTAGAATCGCTAAGACCTCCACAGGCCTTTGCTACTAATAACGTAAGAAGTGGGCGTATTTTTTTACTTTTTTGAGAAAGAGAATAAGACAATATATCAGAAAGCATGCCTACATCGCTTGTTTTGCATTCCTGATACATCACTTCAAAAGTGTTTAGCTCGTTTTCTATCGCTTTTGCTATGTCTTTTATCTCCATTCCCTTGAAAAACTAAACGTTTTAACGTGCAAATATACAAAAAATATAGAAAACCAATAATTTTTCTTTGTTTTAGGAAATTATTTCTTTGAATTATTTTATTTTTTCTTTGAATTATTTTATTTTTTCTTTGAATTATTTTTAATTTTGTACCTTATTATTATTTTGAATAAAAGCAATGAAAAGTTTAAAGATTTGGTTACAAAATGCAAGAATGGTTTCATTGGCTCAAAGTTTGCTTCCTGCAATTTTAGCTGTAATTATAGCAATCAATGAGCAAGATTTCAATATTTTTCTTGCAATATTAGCAGTATTAGGTGTTGTTTCAGCACATTTAGGCATGAATTTGGCTGATGATTTCTTTGATTACAAGGTCAATACTGCAGAAAGCAGAAAAGAACTTTCTCGTCAAGGTTTTAGAGCAAGGATTGTAAAATATCCTTATCTTACATCTAATCAGGCAACTCTTAATGATTTAAAACGAGTTATTATTCTTTTTCTTCTTTTTGCAACAATAATGGGAGGAATTATTTTAGCTCTACGTTTTAATTGGTTGATAGTTCTGATCGCTTTCCTAACTTTATTCTTAGGAATCTCTTATTCTGGATTTCCTTTCAAATTTTCGTATATAGGATTAGGCGAATTAGTTATCGGAATCATTTTTGGACCACTTTTAATGATGGGAGTATATGTTGCAAGTGCTAATAAATTGGATTTATCTGTTGTTTTGGCTTCTATTCCAGTTGGGTTGCTGGTTGTAAATATTCTTTTTACACATAGTTTCATTGATCAAAAAGCAGATGAAAGTGCAGATAAAATGACTTTTGCTCGATTGCTAAAAACAAATAAGGCAAATTTAACTGCAAGCATATTATTTAATTTCATACCTTATTTAATCATTGTCGCAGGTGTTATATTGAAATATTTACATCCTCTTTATCTTTTAATTTTCCTTGTTTTGCCAAGAAGCATTTGGTTAATAAAAAGTTTGATTGAGTTTACTAAATCAAACAATACAACTCTTGCAAAACCGCCTAAATATATGGGTAACATGGGTGATTGGGAAAAATTCCAAACAGCAGGAATTGATTGGTTTATGGCTCGTTGGCTTGCAGCGAGAAACATACTTTCGTTATTTTGTATAGTAATAATTATAGTTAATATCATATTATGGTTAAGCAAATGTTTTATTTAGCCAAATGGTTCTTTGGTGCTAAATTTTTTAATCAAAAAAAACCACTACAAAGTGTAATATTTATATCAGATAAATGTAACCTTGCTTGTAAGCATTGCAACGTTTACAACTACGAAAATCCAAATATAAAGACTTACGAACAAATAAGAGAAGAATTAATCTATTGTTATGAGCAAGGATCTCGCTTTATAGACTTTGAAGGAGGCGAACCATTTATTTGGGAAGATGGAGAAAAACGCATAGACGACCTAATAGATTTAGCAAAGTCCATAGGATTTTATTCTTGCACAATTACCACAAACGCACAAAGGCCTTTTATCAACTCACGTGCCGATAGCATTTGGGTAAGCCTTGACGGAGTCGGAGAATATCACGAAAGAATTAGAGGAAAAGGCACTTTTGCTAATTTAGAAAAGAACATCTCTACATGTAATCACAAAGCATTAAGCGTAAATATGGCAATAAACACTCTAAACTATGAATCAGTTGCCAAGACAATAGAATACGCAAAAAACAGTCCTTATATAAAATCTATTTCATTGAATTTCCATACTCCATTTAAAGGCACAGAATACCTTGCCTTAGATATGGAGAAAAGACAAGAAATAATAGATATGATTATTTCTTATAAGAAAAAAGGTTATCCTATCATGAATTCCGTTGCAGGATTAAAAAAAATGAAAAAATTAGATTTCACTCCTCAATGTTGGGTAACAAATTTCATTTTTTCAGATGGAACAAAAACTACTCAATGTATAGGAAAAGAACAAGGGGTTTGTGATAAATGTGGTTTTTGTATGGCAGGAGAAATGAATGCTGTTTTCAATTTCCACCCAAGCACTATTTTTGCAGGACTTAAATTAAGATTATAATATGTTTAAACGCCCAATTATTATCCCTCTTATCTTTTTGATTATTGGGATAATAATTGTGGATTCTTTTATCCCTGTTTTCTTTGTCAAAGACCATTATTCCTCTCACTTTGACAAAGCAATTTCTTTTCGTTATTTAATTACAGATAACTATAAGCCAAAAACTAATTGGACGACTTATCAAGCCAAGGTCATTGAATATTTTGACGGAAACAGTTGGCAAAAAACCAATGGAAAGGTTCTAATCAATTTCCCAAAAGATTGTGAAGATTTGAACTATGGAGACGTAATTGAAAGCAAGGCAAAAATGCAGAGAATACGTAATTTCAAAGGCCTAACATTTGATTACCAAAAATATATGAATCACAAACGGCTATATCATAATGTTTACTGCAACGATTACAAAATAATCAATCACAATAAAGGGAATAAAATCATAAAATGGGCAAAAAACGCTAACGAAAGTCTTAAAAACAGGATAAAATCCTCAAACATTTCTCAACGAAACGCTAATCTTGCAATCTCTTTATTGCTTGGAGATAAGTCAAAGCTTGATTTAGATATAAAGAACAGTTTTTCTATAACAGGAATTGCACACATATTATGCGTTTCAGGTCTTCATATCGGTTTAATACTTGGATTTATTCAGTTAATCACTAAATTTATCTGTCTTTTTGGATTACGATTCTATTATCTTAGAGAAATATTATTAGTTATTATTGCTTGGCTAATCGCATTGATTATAGGCTGTACTCCTTCTTCTTTAAGAGTTGCGTTAATGTTTACTATATTTATTCTTTCTAAGAATCTTCCAATTCAAACCGATTCTTTAAACACTCTTTATTGTACTGCATTTCTCCTATTGATTACAGACCCATTACTTTTATTTGACATAAGTTTTCAGCTCTCGTTTTTGGCTGTCTTAGGTATATTAATATGCGTGCCAATCATTAAAAAATTTCTCTCAAAGCACAAAACTAAAAATTTTTTCAAACCAATAATTCAAAATGCAACAATAAGCCTCTCGGCACAAGCCTTTACAGCTCCTATTATCATTTATAATTTTAAAACATTCCCTATTTTATTCTTACTAACCAATGTTATTGTTGTTCCTTTCCTAGGGTTTGTTTTAATAAGTATTATTATATTGATTCTTTTTGTAGAAATTCCACTACTAAACACTATTACATCTTTCTTAGTTGAAATAGAGTTAGACGTTTTAATTGCTATTGCTAAATATGTTGAGAATTTAACCTTAGCAATAACTATTTAAACAATTGCAATTTAGATTTTGAATAAGTGTAATAGACATCTCTTCCATTAAGCGTTGCTTCCTCTGACATTCCAGGATAAATTACAACAAGAGGTGTCTCAAAACTAAAAATAATTCTATCAGACACTTTTACAATTGAAACAAATGGCAAAATACTATTGTAATTCATTCTTCCATCGTCCCCTTTTGTGTATGCAGCAACAGATAATTCTCCTAAATATTGATAACTACCATTTTTAATTGAAACAACATCGCAACCAATGCTGTAATCTACTTTTTTATCTAAAAGTAAAATGAAAGTTTTTAACTTAGAATTATAATAAACTTTTGGAGTTATTACAACGTCTTCTTCACTTGCTTCATAGTTGTTGCCACTTATTTCTAACTTACTATTACTTATTTGTGTAAGTTTTATGGTGTCTTTTTTTACTACATATATTTTTTCTGTATCTGTTGATAATTGTTGAGAAAAATCTACTATATCATAACTATATTGAGAAAACGCATTTAAACTACAAAATATGCAAATCAACAAATTTAATATTATTTTTTTCATAATCCTCTTGGTTTTAATAAAGTACCATCTACATCATATATTTCTATACCTTGTGGCGTTCCATCTGAAAGATAATATTCCCATTTACCTATTTTCTTTCCCATTTTATATTGTCCTTTTATCAATGTACCACCGTCTTTTGTAAAAACTTGATAAATACTATCTTGCATACCATCTTTATAATAATGAATAGAGTTTACTTGTCCGTTTTCGTACCAAGACATACTCTCTCCTTGCGGTATATTACCTATTGTATTAACTTTTTGACAAATTGAAAAATCTTCAAAAAACTTATAAAAGACTTCTCCTTTTGATTTTCTCGCTTGTATATCACATAAACCATTATCTTCTGCGAAGTGTAAGGATAAAATCTTGTCCTGAGAAGATACTATTTCTTTTCCTTTGTTATCATAAACTATCCAATCTTTTCCTGTTTCTGTGTTTGTAAAATCAGCTGTTGCGAACTTATTTCCCGTTGAAAAATAGAAATTCCATTCTCCTATTTTATTTCCTTCTTTGTCAAATTTACCCTCTAATCTTTTTTGTTTATTATCATAGTAGCGTATTTCTTTGACTTTTATTTTTTTACCATTGTCTTCTTTATATAGGAAAACTAATTTAGCCTCTCCATTATCATGTTTTTCTACAATTTCTTCTTTTGCACAAGACGAAAGCAAGAAAAAAACACCTAAAATCCAAATAAAATTATTCTTCATAGTTATTCAATGATTTATTTTTGGCAAAGGTACAACAAATGCAAAAAAAAATACCAAAAATTAAAACTTTTCTTAATTTTTTATTGTTATTTGAAAGAATGATGTATCTTTGCAAAAGTTTTAAACCTTAAATAGTAAAAGAAATGGCTTATAAAATTACCGACAATTGTGCTGCTTGCGGCACTTGTATTGATGAATGCCCAGTAGGAGCAATCTCTGAAGGCGATATCTATGTAATAGATGCAGAAAAATGCATTAGTTGCGGAACATGTGCTGACGTTTGCCCTATGGAAGCAATTCAACCTGAAGATTAATTCTTACAGAAAAAAATGAAAAAAAGCC
>JAGCLI010000021.1 GCA_017647065.1 Bacteroidales bacterium | reverse complement strand
TACAGCAGGGTGGAAACGTAATCCTCCTTTGTAAGGTCCAATTGCGTTGTTGAATTGAACTCTGAATCCTCTGTTTACGTGGATTTCTCCTTTATCATCTAACAATTCTACTTTGAATTGGAATATTCTATCAGTTTCTACCATTCTTTCTATAATCTTGTAGTTATCGTATTTTGGGTGTTCAGCAACATATTCTTCGATTGTTTCCAATACTTCTGTTACTGCTTGCAAGAACAATGGTTGTCCAGGGTTCTTTGCTTCTACTTCTGCTAAAAGTTTTTTTACGTCCATGTCTTTTTATTTTTTATTAAAACGTTATTTTAAACACTAAATTTGTTTCGTGTTGCAAAGTTAGATATTATTCTTTGAATAAAAAAAATATTACGCTAAAATATTTTTCTAACTCTTTGTTTTATTTTTTTATTTCTTTGTTTTAAAATGAAGAATATGCACACTTACTCCTATGGCTATTAGAATTAAAAGGATTTTAATCCACATTAACCCCACTATCATTACAGATAATAAAATAGTTGCCCATAAGGTCGTTATAATTGTTATTTTTATTTTTTTACTTATTGCTTTATGTTCTATAAAATCTTTTATATATCCACCCAAATGTTTGTGATTTAAAAGCCAATCATACAAAGACTTTGAGCTTCTAAGAAAACAACCTGCACTTAAAAGCAAAAAAGGAGTTGTAGGCAAAACAGGCAAAAACATTCCTATGATTCCCAAGCCTAAACTCAAACAACCGACAATTATTAACAAATATTTCTTCATAAATTGAGAGTGCAAAATTAGTTTTTTTTTTACTTTTGCAAAAAAAGTCTATGAATTTAAACTTAGAACAAGTAATTCAAATATGTAATGCAAAATATATGATTGGCGAAAACCTCGTTAATCAAATTGATTTTAAGAATATAGAAATTCAACACTTACTTTACGATTCAAGACGCTTAAATTTCATAGATAACACCCTATTTTTTGCATTCAAAACCACAAATAACGACGGTCATAAATATATAAAAGAACTTTATAACAAAGGAATTAGATTATTTATTTGTGAAAACTTACAAGATTTGAATCAATTCCCAGATGCAATCTTTATTTTAGTAAAAGACAGTTTAGAATCACTGCAAAAAATAGCCAAATACAAAAGAGAAAACTTTCACAAAGAAGTCATTGCCATAACAGGCTCAAACGGAAAGACTATTATAAAGGAATGGATTGTACAATTAACACAAGAAAACAAGAAAATATGCTACTCTCCTCGCAGTTATAATTCTCAAATAGGCGTTGCCCTATCGCTTTGGCAACTAAACACAAACTATGACTTAGGATTATTTGAAGCAGGCATTTCAAAACCAAACGAAATGACACGCTTACAAGAAATGATTCAACCGACAATTGGAATATTTACTAATATCGGTTCAGCACATCAAATAAACTTTTCTTCATTAGAGGAAAAAATAGAAGAAAAACTAAAACTTTTCACATCTTGTCATACGCTAATTTGCCCCAAAGATGACGTTTTCCTATACAATATAGTAAAACAATGGTGCGAGAGCAGAGAAATAAAACTCATAAGCTTCAAAACCGAAGAATTAAGCAAAGAATTAAACATAAAATTCAAAGACAAAGCAAGCATAGAGAACGCTTGCTTAGCCTACATCGCAGCACTACACTTAGGAATTGAAGAAAAAACACTAAAACAACAAATAAATAACCTTTCAAACATAGAAATGCGACTACAACTCAAAGAAGGCTTAGGCGAAGGCATAGTAATAAACGACAGTTACTGCTTTGACCTCACCTCATTAGAAGCTGCATTAGATTATTTGAATCAACAAAACAATTCTTTAAGCAAAATCGCTATTCTATCCTCAATGACAGAGGTTGAAAACAACAAAACAACCCTACAAGAAATAAACTCCCTATTAGAAAACAAAGCAATAGACGAATTTTATGCCATAGGAGAAGATTTTCTCTCACACAAAGAACTCTTTACCATAAAAACACACTTTTATAGTAATGTAGAGGCATTTCTAAACGAATTTTCAATAGAACAATTCTACTCAAAAGCCATACTAATCAAAGGAGCAAGAACTTATAATATGGAAAGAATATCCAATCTCTTAGAAGCACAAACACATCAAACCATATTAGAAGTAAATCTTTCTGCTCTAAACGACAATCTCAAATACTACAAATCACAACTCAAACAAAGCACAAAAATAATGGCAATGGTAAAAGCCTCAAGCTATGGATGTGGAGCTTACGAAATAGCAAAAAACTTAGAACACTTTTCCTTAGCCGATTATTTCACAGTAGCCTTTGCCGATGAAGCCATATTACTAAGAAAAAACGGCATAAAAACCCCTATTGTCGTTGTCACACCAGAGAAAGAAGCCTTAGAAAAAATGATAAAACACAATATTGAAGTCGTAGTTCACAACTTCGCAACACTTGATATGGTAAAAAACACACCATTACGCATACATATAAAAATAGATAGCGGAATGCACCGATTAGGCTTTGAGAAAAAAGACATAAAACCACTAATTGCATTCTTAAAACAACACAACAACCTAAAAATAGCCTCAATTTTTTCACACCTTGCTTGTGCTGACGATGAAACCCTTGATGATTTCACACAAAAACAAATAAAAACCTTTGAGCAAATAAGCAACGAAATCACACAAGCCTTTGATTACAAAATTTTAAAACACATTTGCAACTCAGCTGCAAGCATTCGTTTTCCACAAGCACACTATGATATGATACGTTTAGGCGTAGGAATGTACGGAATAGGCGTAAACCCACAAACACAAAAACACTTACGCTACGTACACAAACTAAAAAGTTACCTAAGCGAAATAAAAACAATAGAAAAAGGCGAATCCGTAAGTTATATGAGAAGATTCATAGCCACAAAACAAACAAAAATTGGAGTAATACCAATAGGCTATGCAGATGGATTAAATAGACACCTTTCACATCAAGGCTTTACTGTCTATATCAATGGAAAACACGCACCAATAGTAGGAAATATTTGTATGGATATGTGTATGATAGACCTAAGCGACATAGAAGCAAAAGTAGGTGATAGAGTTGTGATATTTGGAGAAGAAAATCCAGTAGAAAAAATGGCGAATGCCTTAGACACAATCCCATACGAAATATTTACATCGGTCTCTCAACGCATAAAAAGAGTGTATTACCACGAGTAAAAAAACACTTTATTTTTACTTTTTCCAAAATGATGGCATAAATAGCACAATTACTGTTGCTATTTCTAAACGTCCAAGATACATTGCCAAGGAAAGAACTAATTTTGCAGCATCGGGAAAATGAGCAAAGCAACCAAAGCCACCGCTTTCACCTAATCCAGGTCCCATATTAAAGACACAACTTACTGTCGCACCTATTGCCTCTTCTATTCCAATGCCCGTACAAATCAAAGCAAAGGAAACCAAAATCAAAAGCAAGATAAACATCAAGAAAATAGCCATTACATTATTAATTACACTATCTTGAACAATTCTTCCGTCCATTTTCACCGGAATAAAGGCTTGTGAATGCACCCCTCTCCTAATTACACTTCTTGCATTTTTAAATAAAAGCAATACTCTCACCAATTTCAAACCTCCCGTTGTACTTCCACTCATTGCACCTGAGAACATAAGAAGTAAAATAACCCAAATAGCAGGTAAAGACCAGCTTGTGTAATCTGCCGAAACAAATCCCGTACTTGTAATAAAGCTTACGGTTTGAAACAAAGCATTTCTTAGCGTCAATTCAAAATTTACAGAAGAGTTATAGGTGAATAAGAAAATCAAAACAAAGGCAAAAATAATTCCACTAACGTATGCTTTAAATTCATCATTGTTTTTCAAGGCAGAAAACTGACCTTTCAAAAGGCGATAAATCAATAAAAAGTTTATTCCCGCAGGTAACATAAAGAGAATCATCATATATTGAATCAAAGGAGAAAAAGCAGCAGCAGAAGTATTTTTTGTAGAAAATCCTCCTGAGGCAAGAGTAGAAAAAGCATGACAAATAGCATCAAAAAACTCCATTCCACAAAGCCAATACACAAGACAACAAATCATTGTAAGCACTGCATAAATTCCACAAATGATTTTTCCTGTTGTTGCAATATGTGGAGAGATTTTTGTCTTACTTGGACCTGCACTCTCTGCCGAAAACAACGCCATTCCACCTCCTCCAATAAAAGGAACAAAGGAAACAACAATTACAACTATTCCTACACCTCCTATCCAATGAGTTAAACTTCTCCAAAACAAAATTCCCTTTGGCAAACTCTCAACATCGCTTAAAATAGTTGCACCCGTAGTAGTAAGACCTGAAAGAGTTTCAAAAACAGCATCAGCAATATTTGAAATATAACCTCCAATCAAATAAGGCAACGAACCAAAAAAGCCAATCAAAAGCCAAATCAACGCAACAATTGAAATACCTAATCGTTTATCTATGCTTAATTGTTTATCAACCCTTTTAATCCTACAAATCAAACCTACACTTAGTGTAATCAAAGTTGAAAAAAGCAAAGCAAAAAAGTCTCCTTGCCTATAATATAAGGAAGGAAGTAGGCTCAAAGCCATAAAACCTGCCTCCAAAATAAGAAGCAATCCAATAACTCTTAGCCCTGTAATGATTTGTGTAGTATTTTTCCCTTTCATAACCCAAGATTAACTTCTTCCCCAAACCGATTTTGAAAACAAGGCAAAGAAAGCATAAATTTCCAAACGACCTATTAGCATCAAAACCATCAATATATATTTTGAAACAATATTTAAATCTCCGTAAGAAAAGCCCTCTGCAATTGAACCCATAATCGGACCCATATTACTAATAGATGCTGCCGACAAAGACAAGGAAACAATAAATCCATTGCCCATAACAGAAAGCGAAAAAGCACCTGCAAGAAATATTAACAAGAAAAGAAAAAAGAAACCAAAAATCAACCTCACCGATTCATCTCTTAACGCCTTTCCATTGTAGCGAACGGGAATTATTGCACGAGGATGAAAAATTCTTTTCAAACTAACAGGAATATATCTAATCAAAACAAGCACTCTTACAATCTTCAAGCCCGTAGAAGAAGAAGCTGAGCACCCTCCAACGAACATTAAAAAAATAAAAATAATGGTTGGCAACATTCCAAGCGAGTTTACTTGCAAGTCAAAGCCAGTTGAAGAAACAATAGAAACGACATAAAAAAGAGATATTTTAATTGCCGAAAAAAAATCATAGTTTTTAAAAAATATTTCAAAGAAAAAAAGAAAAAAAGCAAAGAAAAAAATTAAAAAAACATAGAATTTTAATTGCTCATCTTTTAATAGTCTTTTCCATTTACCCTTAAAGGCAAAAAGAAACAAAAAATAGCTTATTCCAGATAAAAACATAAAGAGAATAATCACATATTGAGAATAAGTAGAGTAAGAACCGATATTACCATTTGAAACAGAAAATCCACCAGTTGAAATAGTAGAAAAAGAATGACAAAGAGCCTCAAACCAATTCATTTCACCCCTTACAAGCAAAAGAAAACAAAACAAGGTAAGTAAAGAATATATTGTAAAAATCTTATAAACCGTATTTCTTATATGAGGAGAATCCTTTTCCTTTTCAATAGAATTAAACTCTGCATTAAACAAATTATTAGCACCATTACGCATTGTTTTAAGAAAAAGAATAATAAAAACAGCAAATCCTAATCCGCCTACCCATTGTGTAAAACTCCTATAAAGCAATAAGCCTTTTGGCATAATAGAAACATCTTTTATCACGCTCGCACCCGTAGTTGTAAAACCAGAATAAGACTCAAACAAAGCATTTGTAAAACTAAATCCATAAATCATATAAGGCAAAGCACCAAAAACAGGCATTATCAACCACAAAAGCCCAATTAAAAGCCGTCCATCTTTCTTTGAAATCAAAGAAGTGTAATTTCTATTTCTATATGCAAGCAAAAAACCTACAAAAGCCGTAAACAAGAAAGAAATAATAAAAGGAAGATAGTTATCATCAAACAAATAAGAGCATAATCCAGAGATAAAAAACACCATAGAAAAGAACAATAAGTTCATTCCGAAAATATAGAAAAAAATCTTCTTATTAAGATTTCTTGTAATAAACATTTAGAGTAGTAATTAGTTAAAAAGTTTCATTAGTTTATTAGCCGATTCAGGAATTGTAAAGGCTACGACCTTATCACCCGGCATAATTTGAACATTACCCTTTGCAATATAAGCCTCATTGTTTCTTATCACCCCGCCAATGTTTACTCCCTTAGGCAAATCCAAATACATAATTGGTTTTTTCGTTATAGGAGCACCCTCTTTTACCAAAACCTCTACCACTTCCGCATCAATCCCCGATAGCCACTTACTTGAAGTTACATTAGCATTAAGAGTAAATCTCGCAATGTAAGAAGCAGTAATCAATTTCTTATTTATAATTGTATCAATACCTATTTCCTGACTAACATCTATATAACTAACATTTTCAACCAAAGCAATAGTTTTTTTCACTCCTTGTTTGTGAGCGTGAAGACAAGCAAGAATATTAGTTTCCGAAGAATCGGTTAGGGCAATAAAAGCATCTGTTTCATCTAACCCCTCGTCCATAAGAAGATTTATATCATTTCCATTGCCGTTTATAATCATTGTGCGATTCAAATCATCAACCAATTGAAAACAGCGCTCTTTATTCATCTCTATTAACTTCAAATCAATATCGTTTTGAAGATTTAGAGCTGCTCTTTTACCAATTCGTCCACCTCCGAGTATCATTGCATTTTTGATTTGATAATCTCGCTTACCTCCAAGTTCTTTTATTTTTTCTATACTCTCAGGTTTAGCAATCAAATACACCAAATCGTCTTTCATATACATATCAGGGCCGGCAGGAATTATGGTTTTACCCTTACGAATAATACAAATAGCTCTCGCTTCCAAGTTTGGATAAAGCTGTCCCATTTCTGCCATAGTTTTATTTAAAAGAAGAGCATTTTTATCCAAACGCATCATATAGACAAGCAAGAGTCCATTGCTAAAATCAAATATTTCAGTTGCGGTATTTCTTGTAAGCAAGTTTGTAATCTCCTTTGCCGCAATTCTTTCGGGACAAACCATTTCATCAACCCCTAATCCTTTGAACATACTCTTGTTTTCCTCGTTTAAATACTCTAAAGTACTAACACGAGCAATACAACGCTTTGCTCCAAGTCTTTTTCCAAGAATGCAAGTCATAAGATTGATACTCTCTTCGTGCAAAACAGAAATCAAAAGGTCGCAAGAAGCAACGCCAGCCTCTTTAAGAGTTTCAATAGATGTAGAATTACCGGCAATAGTCAATAAGTCCGAATCGGCTTGTAGCATATTGAGTAATTCCGAGTGTGGATCAACCACAGTAATGTTGTGTTTAATCTTAGAAAGTGAACGAGCAAGGTGAAAACCTACTTCTCCATCGCCTGCAATTATAATATCCATAATGTGTATCTAAATATTCTTTTTACATTCCACCGCCTCCACCTTCTCCTGATGAGGCTTGTTTATTTTCAAGTTCTAATTTTCCAAATTTTAGTTTGATTCCAAACGATATAAATCTACTATTAGTTACGCTTGTAGAGTATGAATGATAGTAAGGAGCAAAATTACTATTTGAATTCTTATTCCAATTGAATGGGTCTTGAATTCTTAAAGACAAACTCAAACGATTGTCAAAGAAATTAGCAGTTGCTCCAAGATATAAAATGTAATAATATCCCGATTGAGAGAATATGCTTTTTGTTGGTGTACGGAAATTTCCTCCAACAAAGATTTGGAATTGTTTTGAAAACCTTGACCAAAGATTTGCATTACCATATAAATACACACTCTCTTGTCGGTAATTATTTCCATCGATATAAGTCATTTCGTCTATGTTATGATAAAGTGTAGAGAAGAGATTTAAGTTTGTAAAAGCACCTAATCTTATATTTCCAAAGACTCTGAGCGATTGAGAGAAAGAAGAACCTAAATTATAAGGCATTGAGTAATTTATAAAGCGACCTATGTACTCGTCATAAATCAAATCGGTAACCGAACTAATAGAATTGCGATTCCAAGTAGCATCATAATCCACCATAATGTAGCCTGCTTTCATAAAAAACTTACTCCACCCCACTCCAATACGATGTGAATATGAGTTTTCAAGGTCTCTATTTCCTACACTATAACTTTCTTCTTCGTAATCACGGAAAGTCGTAAGTTGATTAATAGATGGTTTTGATGTAGAAAGACTATAACTTATATCAAAGTCGTGCATAGATTTTGTTCTATAGGATAAGCGAACTCTTGGACGCATTGTAAAAAAGAACATAGAGGTATCGTCCGCAAAATAAGTGTTTTTAGAAATAAAATCTCTAATTTCTGCATCTGCATTCAAGCCAAAACTCATTGTAAAGTCTTTTATCTTATATCTCCAATCGACATATCCACTTGCTTCATAATTATTGTTGTGTTTATCAAAGGAACGCAACTCGTCTATAAGACTATAAACTTGCGAAACTGAGTCAAACTTATTTACGTCTTTAATATTGTAATCATTATCAACGCCTAAGGTAAAACCTGCTGAGAATTCTCCATTTTCACTATAAGGTCGTGTGTATCGAGTATCCAAAGAAAAATTATAACTATCG
>JAGCLI010000283.1 GCA_017647065.1 Bacteroidales bacterium | reverse complement strand
TAGAAAGAATAAAACAAGAATTAGGACTATAAAAAGAAAAGGAAAATTTTTCTTTGATTTTTTATTTTTTTTCTTTGCTTTTTTTAATTTTTTCTTTGAAATATTTTGAAAAAGCAAAGACTTTTTTTTGAGGTTTCTTGTACTAAAAAAATATCTCTTAGGTTTGGTAAATCCTTCCTAAGAGATATTTTGTTTTTTCTTTGTTTTATTTCAAATGTCTTTCTTCTCTTTCTTTAAAAGAATACAGATACTCCGAACATAAGGCGATTTATTCCTTCATCAAATCTATTAGAGAAATCATGACCAATAACTGAATGAACATATTTGTAATTTGTATTTCCTAATAAAGGTAAGAAATAAGATACATTTAATTGAAATCTGTGTTTTGCTTTGATTTCTATTCCTGCTCTTAATGCAAAATCAAGTGTTAATGGATTTTCAAAACTTAAATATTCAGTTTGAGAAATAACTGTATTGTATTCTGGTAGGGGTGTTTCAATATGATGTAGTTCTTTTTCTTTTGTTAAGTAGAATGAGGCATTTGCTCCTGCTGCTGCAAGAAAATTAACGTTTTGTGTGATAGGCAATCTATAATTTACAAGTATTGGAAGGCTTAATGTATGAATAGAGTAATTGTCTTCTATACTTGATATTGGGTTATTAATAGTTAATAAATGATTTGTGTATCCTGGCTCTGCTGTTAATGAAAAAGTATTCTTCTTGTTAAGCATATACTCATATTTGAATGCAATATCAAATGCAACTGCACTTTTCAAATCGGTAACACCACGATCTATTACTTCAACATAGTCTTTTCCCATTGGAAAACTTCCAAAATCTAAGCTAAGACCGAAATTGTGTTTTTTTAAATCTTCTTGTTGTGCAAACATTGTGCAACACAACATAATTCCTACAAGTGTTAAAAATGTTTTTTTCATACTTTTATTTTTAAAAAATTAATAATTCATGTCAAACTCTATCGTTCTACTATTATTGCATTTTACTTTTGTTTCATAATTTGTTTCTTCACATGCCACAAATGGCAACATAAGCATTGATAACTAAACGTTTTACTATTCTTTTTATTGTTATTTTCATTGTTCTTTAAATTTTATTACTTATTAATTTTTCTCCTATTCTTTTAGTTCTTCAATTTCACAAAAGCGATAGGAGTTAATAATTACTTTTGCGAAATTGTGCTTGTTTTTGGCACCAAAATTTTAGCTTGAAATTTCGTTTGCAAAAATATACAAAAAATCTTTAACTTTTTTTCCGTTTTTGAACGAGTTTTTTTCTTTTTTTACTATGTTTTTCCGATATAGAACAGGAATTTTCCTGTTTTGAATATTTGTGTTTTTTTATTAAAATAAAGTATGTAAATTTGTCGCAGAATTTAGTTGTTGAAAAAGAAATGAAAATTGCAGTTGAGAGACTTTCTTGGAAAGAAATATTCGACAAAACAGAACAGAATAGAAAAATAGGTTATGATGTAATGTATTGTGAGGATATTGAAATTCTCAAAAATGATTACAAAAGATATACAATGGAGTATTTTGTTGATATATTTTTTGAAAGTGGAGAATTTTGTTTTGAGTTGAATGCAGAAAAATATCATTTTACATCTCCAACTTCATTGGTTTTTCAGCCAGATAGCGAATTTAGGTTTATTTCTTGTGATAATCCCGTTATTTATATACTTATTGTTTCTAAAAATGTAAGAGGAGAACTTTTAGAAACTCACGCCAAGAATGTTTCCTTTCACTCTAAGATGAAGATTCAACCTTTTAGTAATTTGGTTTTAGATGAAGATATAAGAGATGCAAAACATTATGTGTTTGGAGCAAAGGAAATTCTAAATGCAATTGACAATCCTTACAGATTAGAGGCGTTTACTCATTTTAATATCTATCGTTATTATTTCTTTTTCTATAAAATATATGCTGTTAATTCCGTAGAGGATTATGGAAAATGCGAAAAGTTCTTACTTTTATTGGAAGAGAATTATTTTAAAGAAAAAGCAGTTGATTTTTATGCTGAAAATTTAGGTCTTTCTAAGGGACATTTAAATCTTCTTCTAAGAAAAAAGACAGGAAGAACCATAAGGTCTCATATAGATGAGCGTATTATTACAGAAAGTAAAAGATTGCTTTGTAAAACTGATTTATCTGTTGATGAAATTGCTGTAAAAATGGGTTTTAATTCTCTTTCTGCTTTTTCAAAATTCTTTAAAAGAGTTGCAGGAGCAAGTCCAAGTCAATTCAGAAAATAGTTTGTTTGTCTAATTCAAGGAAACAAAAATCAAATGGTTTGATTTTCTATATATGTTGCTTTTTCTTTAATAGTATATGGGTTTGTTAGTAATGTTTTGTCAAAAAAACATAGTTGCACTCTACTCATTTGTAGTAAAATTATTCCATTTTTTTGAAAGACAACATTTGTTTTTTTATTTGTTGGATAAGGGTAGGCTCTAATGGCTTTATAAGTAAATTCTGGCAATTTTTTAATGGAATCTAATACTCTAGCAACAGTTATTTTCTCTAAATTCTTTTCTTTTTTAAGAAATTCTGCCATAGAGATAAATTCGTTGTTTTGCCTTATATCACCAATTAAATCATATAGTAACGGCGAGTGTTGATCGTATTTCGTATGACAAATAATATAATCTTTTTTATTACTAAAGTAAATAGTATCTCCCCACCATTTAGCGTCTTCTATACTACTATCCCAAAAATAATATCCCTCTCCCAACCATGGTTCTTTTATTCCTTGTTTTAAATTTCCATTTGAATCTTTTTTTGAACAAAAATAAGGACCATGTTCTAATACTTCTTTATCGTTATTCCTATCTTCTATGGTTTGATAAATGTCTACAAATTTCATATTACCTATTCAATGATAGAAGTGTTTTCTTTCAATTCGTTGGTAAGCCCAATAAGATTTATAGTAGGTAATACTATTGGTTGTACGTTAGCTTGTAAAGACAATGTACTTACAAATGCTCTAATATAAGGGAAAATTATAGCAATACTATTAGGATAGAAATACTCAGGTATATCTTCTATTGAAGTAGAACCATTAAATAAAAAAGACGATTTACAAGAAACGGTTATAATATTTGTATTTTCGCAGTCTATTATAACCTCAAAAAATAAATTATATCGTCCTTCTTTAGGGTAAAATTCTCCCTTAGGTTTAAATGTAAGATTTAACTCTGTTCCTATGGAATTGCTAAAATCTAAAATTGCTTTATCAAATCGATATGATTCTAATTTAAATGATGCTTTTTCCATAACTATGCGGCAAAATAATATTGAGAATCCTCTGTTATTTTAATATCTGCTGTAATATTATAGTTAAGGTTGTCCTCATAATTAACATTAACTCTAAAATATTCTTGCACATAATTAACATACTCCGTAACATCTGGACCGATATTATCAAGATATTCGTTTTCTTTCCAATCGTTTTCAAGAATATCTTTTGGAGTATTTTCAAAATACCTTTTAAGGCTTTCTAAAAGAGTTCCCATAACTTTTTTCTATGAATAAAGATTCCTAAATAATTACCAATGTGCAAAATTACTATTTTTTTCGTTAATATAACAACAAAGTTTATTATTTTGTTTTATTTTTAGAAGTTAAAGAGTTTCCAGCTTATGTTAAGGTTAAACAATCCAATAGTTTGTTGTGGATTGTAGTTTGAGTAAGAAAGTTCGTAACTTGCTCCAAATCCTAAACGATAATTAGTGCAAGGCAAGAAATATTGATAAGACAACTCTGCCCCAATTTGGAAATGCCAAGATCTTTCTGTTGGTAAAAGATAAGTTTCCTTATCGCTATGATTCATCGGATCTGCATATTCATAGCCATAATAATAGTCTTTATAAGTGTAAACTGCACCAAAAATTGCACTTGCTTTTAATCTGTGAGCTTTTGATTTGTTTAGGAAATTGTAACCCAAGGTAACAGAAGTTGAAGTTGCTATATCGTGATTGAAATAATTAACTTTGTAAGGTTCCTCAAAATGCATTACAAAAGGATCAAAAAGTCCTACTCCTTCGTCTGCGTATAAGACATTAAATCTCAATCTCGCAGAAAACTTATTATCATAATCCAACTCAAAAGTATGTAACCAATTTAACAAATAAAGTTTACAAGGAACTCTATTTTCGTCATCATACATGTCTATAGAATAACCCGCATCGCCAAAAGGCAATAAATTTTCTTGAATGCTAAGTGTAAACTTCTTTCCCTTTTCTTTTTCTTGCGAAACTGCAATTCCACACATTAATAGTGCAATTGCTAATAACAATGTTCTTTTCATATCTCTTTTATTTTGTAATTAATAACTTACTGACACTATCTTTTTTCTTTTTGTTTTTTAGCACTAAAAAGTTTAATTGAAATTTCGTTTGCAAAAATATACAAAAAATCTTTAACTTTTTTTCCGTTTTTGAACGAGTTTTTTTCTTTTTTTAC
>JAGCLI010000282.1 GCA_017647065.1 Bacteroidales bacterium | reverse complement strand
TTTTTGAAATCTTCTCTCTAATGCTCCATCTGATTCTATATGTTTGCGATATTCTTCAAGGGTTGTAGCTCCTATACATTGAATTTCTCCTCTTGCTAAGGCAGGTTTAAAAATATTTGAGGCATCTAATCCTCCTTCAGAATTACCTGCGCCTGCTATTGTATGGATTTCATCTATGAATAGAATAATATTTCTATTTTTTTCTAATTCAGCAATCAATCCTTTTATTCTTTCTTCAAATTGTCCTCTATATTTTGTTCCCGCCACAACAAGTGCTAAATCCAAAGTATAGATTATTTTATTAGAAAGAGTATATGGTACATCACCACTTGCTATTTTTATTGCCAATCCTTCGGCTATACTACTTTTTCCAACCCCTGGTTCTCCTATTAAAATAGGATTATTTTTCTTTCTACGACTTAATACTTGACAAATGCGATCTATTTCTTTTTCTCTACCAACAACTGGGTCTAAAACTTTATTTTTAGCAGCCTCTGTAAGATTCTTCCCAAAATTATTTAAGAATGGTGTATCGTTAATAGTTTCTTCTCCATCCATTAAAAGCTCCTTCACTTTTCTAATTCTACCCATACGTGCGTCGTCCTCTGCAAACATTGAGTCGGAAAAAGAATCATCTATATCTCTTATATTAGGAATAACATCAGCAAGGTTTCCACTTGTTGTTACTTGTATAGTTATACTACCATTATTAGGTTTATCAAAACTTTTTATATTATTTATGTTATGCTTTTTAAGAATTTCAGCTGTTCTATTGCCTGCTTTAAAAAAGAATCCTGAGAATAAATGGAATGTATTAACAAAATTATTCCCCATTTTTATAGCTCCGATATTAGCAGCTTTAATAACAATATCGCATTCTTCTGAAAATGACATTTCATCACTTTCTTCATATAAATCTTGTTCAATACTAAATTGCGAAACCGATAATTCTAAGTCTTTTTTTAGTTGTTCAACATCTTTACATCTTGCATTTATTAGTTCTGTTGCACTACACTTAGGTATTCTTAGCATAGAAAGAAGAAGATGTTCCGACTCTATATTTTGACATCTTAGTCTTATAGCTTCTCCTCTTGCATTTTCAATAACTTTTTGTGCGTTTTCTGTCCACTTACGTTGCATATAATTAGTATATTTTATTACGAAATTAACGGAATTAAATTAGATATAATAAGTTTAACACTCATAGCTAATAAAATAACTCCAAAAAATTTTCTTAAAATGTATATTCCACCTTTACCAAGCACCTTTTCAACCAAATTAACTTTTTTTATAACAAACCAAACAAATAACATATTTAAGGCAATTGCTATAATTATGTTTATTGTTTCACATTCCGCTCTAAGCGATAATACGGTTGTTAAAGAACCTGCTCCTGCTATCAAAGGAAACACCAAAGGAACTATTGTAGAATTTTCTGTTGGACCTTCATTCTTAAACAATTCTACATTAAATGTCATTTCTATTGCAATAGCAATAAGAATTATAGCACCAGCAATAGCAAAAGAATGTACATCTACATGAAAGAACTTCAATAATGCTTCTCCAACAAAAAGAAAAACAAGCATTAGTAAAAAAGATATAATAGCGGCTTTTCCTGCTTGTACCTTTTTTGATTTACTTCTTAAATCTATTATCACAGGAACAGAACCCGTAATATCTATTACTGCAAACAACACCATAAAGGCTGTTAATATTTCCGTGAAATTTATTCCCATATTATTATATATTTATTGCATAAATACAAATTGAACAATATTTGCACCCATCTTCAATGCCTTTAATCTATTCTCATAAGGGTCATTATGAACATCTTCATCTTCCCAACCATCTCCTAAATCACACTCAAAAGAATAAAAACATATCAATCTATTTTCATAAAACAATCCAAGTCCTTGCGGAGTTTTATTATCGTGTTCATGAATTTTGGGCAACCCATTAGGAAAATCATATTTTTGATGATAAATAGGGTGGGTAAAAGGAAGTTCTACCCATTGTAAATCGGGAAAAACTTTCAACATTTCCTCTCTTATATATTTATCCATTCCATAATTATCATCAATATGCAAAAATCCCCCCGCTAATAAATAATTTCTTAAGTTTTCTGCCTCTTGTGAAGAAAAAACAACATTTCCATGTCCTGTCATATGCAAAATAGGATAGAGGAATATTTCATTACTTCCAACCTCTACGGTAGGATATTTTTCCGTTAAATTAGTTTTTAGATTTTCATTGCAAAATTTTATAAGATTTGTAATAGATGTAGGATTAGCATACCAATCTCCACCACCATTGTACTTTAATAGAGCAATAGAGGTTTGAGAATTAGAGTTATTTAATAAAAATAAACTAATAAGTATAAAAAATAGTTTTTTTTTCATTATCTACATATTTACAAAATGTATGCTTTGCAATGCAAATAGTGCAGCAGTTTCCGTTCTTAAACGACTTTCACCTAATGTTATTGCCTGAAAACCATTATTAAGTGCCAATTCCACTTCTTTTTCCGAAAAATCACCCTCAGGACCTATTAAAATCAATACATCTTCTCCTTTTTGATAAGATTCTTTTATGCTTGTTCTACCCTCAGGTTTACAATAGGCTATATATTTTTTTGTTTCGTTTGATTTAATCAATTCTTTATAATTCGCATTCTCATTCAATTCTGGCATATAAGCTTTAAGAGATTGTTTAAGTGCAGAAATCATTATTTTTTCTAATCTTTCCCTTTTTATAGAAGTCCTTTCACTATGTTCACCTATAAAAAACGATATTTTATCTATACCCATTTCCACTGCTTTTTCCAAAAACCATTCCATTCTATTGATATTCTTTGTTGGAGCAATGGCTATATGAACCTTAAAATCTCGTTTACCATAATCATCTTGCACTTGATTTACAAGAAAACTACAATTTTTTGGATTAGCATCACTAATCTCTGCAAAAACAAATCTGCCTAAACCATTGGTAAGGCAGATTGTATCTTTTTCCCTAAGTCTTAAAACTTTAATGCAATGAGTGGATTCTTCTTTGTTTAAAGAATAATATTCTCCTTCATTGAGTTCAAATTCTGGTGTATAAAATAGGTGCATAACATTTTATTAAAGAGAAAATGCCAAACCTAATTCAATAACCGTACTAAATGTTGGGTCATTTGAAAATATATTTTCCTCTTTAATATATCCTCCATCCAAATAATATCCCGCATATTCATCGGTATAACCCATTTCATATTGAACACCAAAACTTCCTCTAAAACGAAGATTTGGTGCAAGCTCTGTCATAAACCCTACAAGAAATCTTGCACTTGGTATAAAGTGAGAAAGTTTCACAGAATTAGCAGGGTCTTTTTGCACATAAATCAAGTTTTCTCCGTGTGCAAAATCTCTTTGTCCCAACAACATATTTCCACCTGCTGCTAATTGCAAGAAAAAGCTTGCAGTAGGACTAGTAGTTATATACATAGAAGCACTTGCCATTAAAGGAATATAGGCATAGGTTCTATAACTTCCGAATTTCACCTCTTCAATTGAGCCAGTTGCATTATGATTGATATTCAATCCAGGATACAATTGAATACCTGAATGAACACCCCAACCAAGTGAGACTTTATTCTTTTTATTGTAAGGTCTTATTCTATTTTCATAACCAACATTCACACCAATACTCCAAGGATTTGTTATACTTTGTTGAGTTGCTGTTTGGGTTGATGAAACGTGTAAAGTTAATAAATGTTCTGGAAAGTTTCTATGCCATTTACCTGTTCTCCAATCTCCTCCTTGTTGTGCAAACAAACTGATTGAGAATAATATAGCAAATGCTAAAAAAATAGATGTTTTCTTCATATTCTTTTTTCTGTATTTAGGTTACTTTTCTAATTGAAAGTCCAAAATTACAAATAAAAACAATATACGCAAAGTTTTTTGTGTTTTTTTGAACTATTGATATGAAGAATTGTTTTATTTTTGCAGAAAAATAACTCTTTGAAATATTTTAAAAAAGCAAAGAAAAAATCAAAAAAAACAAAGAAAAATTTTAAAAAAGCAAAGAAAAAATATGAACACAAGATTAACAGAATTATTTTCTATAGAATTTCCTATAATATCAGGAGGAATGGTTTGGTGTAGTGGTTGGCAACTTGCCTCAGAGGTAAGTAATCAAGGAGGTTTAGGGCTTTTGGGTGCAGGCTCTATGACACCTGAGGTTTTAGTTGAACACATAAGAAAAACAAAACAAGCAACCAATAAACCATTTGGAGTAAATATCCCTTTAATGAACCCTATGAGTGGTGAGCATATAGAAAAAGTAATTGAAGAAAAAGTGCCTGTGGTATTTACCTCTGCTGGAAATCCTGCTCTTTACACACAACGCTTAAAGGAAAATGGAATAAAAGTTGTTCATGTAGTTGCAAACGAAAAATTTGCACTAAAAGCACAAGCAGCAGGTTGCGATGCAATAGTTGCAGAAGGCTTTGAAGCAGGTGGACACAATGGAAAAGAAGAAACTTCCACACTTGTATTGGTACAACAAATAGTAAGAGCAGTAGAAATCCCTGTGATAGCAGCAGGAGGGATAATAAGCGGAGAACAAATCTATGCAATGTTATCTCTTGGAGCGGAAGGAGTACAAATAGGCTCAGCATTTGCAATCAGTAAAGAATCCTCAGCCCACGAAAACTTTAAAAACGCAGTTGTAAACTCCAAAGAAGGCGACACAATGTTATTTTTCAGAAAACTATCCCCTAC
>JAGCLI010000281.1 GCA_017647065.1 Bacteroidales bacterium | reverse complement strand
AGGTGGAGCAGACGGTCCTACGGCTATCTATCTTACATCTAAGTTAGCACCTGAATTATTGGGACCTATCGCTGTTGCAGCTTACTCTTATATGGCGTTAGTACCGGTTATTCAACCTCCTATTATGAAAGCTTTGACTACTGAAAAAGAACGTCAAATTGTTATGAAACAATTGCGTAAGGTATCAAAGACTGAAAAAATAGTTTTCCCAATTCTTGTAACAGCAATCATTGCTTTATTGTTACCAGCAGCGGCACCGCTTGTAGGTTGCTTGATGTTAGGAAACCTTTTGCGTGAATGTGGAGTTACAGAACGTTTAAGCAAAACAGTACAAAACGAATTGATGAACATTTGTACAATATTCTTAGGGATATCTGTGGGAGCTACTGCAACCGCAACATCATTCCTTAACCCACAAACGTTGTTAATTCTTGTTCTTGGGGTAACTGCATTTGCATTAGGTAGTGCTTCGGGAGTATTGTTTGCGAAATTGATGAACGTATTCTCTAAAAATAAAATCAATCCTTTGATTGGTTCTGCGGGAGTATCGGCTGTGCCAATGGCAGCTCGTGTTTCTCAAAACGTAGGACAAGAAGCAAATCCAAGTAACTTCTTGTTGATGCACGCAATGGGACCAAACGTTGCAGGAGTTATAGGCTCAACAGTTGCAGCAGGGGTATTGTTAGCATTTTTAGGATAAAAAAAATATCATAAATAAAAAATAAGGTGTATCGAATAAGATACACCTTATTTTTTTGTAATTTTGCACACGATTATGAAAGTAAATGAAGAAAAAGCCTTAATATTAGGCAGAGAGAAAATAGGGACTTTGTTGTTGCAATATGCAACTCCTGCAATTATAGCACAGATTGCATCAAGTTTATTTAACGTTGTTGATAGAATATTCATAGGACAAGGAGTTGGAGCCTTAGCAATTTCTGGCTTAGCCTTGACTTTTCCTTTTATGAACTTAGCTGCGGCATTTGGAGCCTTAGTTGGAGTTGGAGCATCGGCCTTAACCTCAATCAAATTAGGAGAAAAAGATTATAAAACTGCAAGACTTGTTTTAGGAAACGTAATTATACTAAATCTTATCTTTGGAATTCTTTTCACAATTGCTTGTTTACCATTTTTAGAGCCGATTTTATATGCACTTGGTGGAAGTGAGCAAACCGTAGGCTATGCAAAAGAATACATGTTCATTATTCTAATAGGAAATGTCTTTACTCATCTTTACTTAGGCTTGAATGCAGTGTTGCGTTCGGCAGGTTATCCAACAAAAGCGATGTATGTAACGATATTTGCCGTAGGCTTGAATGCAGTTTTAGATGCATTATTTATTTTAGTCTTTAAATGGGGAATAGCAGGAGCAGCTTGGGCAACGGTAATCACTCAAATGATTGCAACCTTTGTTTTGATTTTTATATTCTTAAAACAAAATCAAATAGTACACTTTACAAAAGATTGTTTCAAGTTAAAAAAGAAAATAGTTTTTGATGCTTGTTCAATAGGAATGGCACCGTTTATGACAAATCTTGTTGCGTGTTTAGTAGTTATAATAGTAAATATTCAACTAAAAAAATATGGAGGAGATTTAGCAATAGGTGCATACGGAATCATAAATAGCATTGCATTTACATTTGTTATGATTATACTCGGCTTAACACAAGGAATGCAACCGATTATTGGCTATAACTATGGAGCAAAGCTTCAACATAGAGTTTTATCTACACTAAAAAAAGGAATGATAGCAGGATTTGTAATCACAACCATAGGATTCTTAGTTGCAGAGTTGTGTCCGAGACTAATAGCCTCTGCTTTCACAAGCGATGAAGAAATGATAAATCTCTCAATCACCGGATTTAGATTATTTATGTTAGCCTTTCCTATTGTAGGTATGCAAATAGTTGCCTCAAACTTCTTTCAAGCAATAGGAAAAGCCAAAATTGCAATATTTCTCTCTTTAACGCGACAATTATTATTTTTAATTCCTGCACTTTATCTAATGCCGCTTGTCTTAGGTCTTAATGGCGTGTGGCTATCAACAGTAGTAGCAGATTTCTTATCAGCTTTTGTGTCATTGTGGGTATTAGTTGTTGCTATTAAGGAAATGAAAAAAGAGATTTCTCTTTAAACTAAATCTTATGAAAGAAGAAAAATTATGGAATTCTAATTACATAAAAGTATGGCTTGCCAACTTTATGATATTTTTCTCTTTTATGTTGGTAACACCCTTGTTGCCTATTTATCTTAGTGAAACATTTGCAGCAGATAAACACGTAATAGGAGTAGTCCTTTCAGGATATACACTAACGGCTCTTTTAGTGCGTCCGTTTAGTGGCTTTATTGTTGATTCTTATCCAAGAAAACAAGTCCTTTTGATTTGCTTTTTTCTAATGTTTATATTCTT
>JAGCLI010000280.1 GCA_017647065.1 Bacteroidales bacterium | reverse complement strand
GAATATTCGATAGAAGGGCTTAAAAAACTCATTGACGGATATCGAGCGATAAGTTTTGATATATTCGACACTTTAGTAATGCGTACGGTATATTTCAACCACGACGTTTTTCGTATTGTCGGAGAAAAATATAAGGATATTATAGAAATAGAAAGAACAGAGGAAGGAATTTCTATAAATGTTAAAGAAAATGCAATAATAGATACTCCTTTGCAGATTATAAACGTTGTAGGAAATTCTCAATCCTTAAATACTACTTCGTTTAGTACTGTAAAGTTAGGTCAAAATAGTAAATTGCGTCTTATTCATTGCGATGATTCTATTTCAGAACAAAGTTGTGATTTAACAAATAGCCTACAAATAGAAATAGGTGATGGAGCAAGTTTAGATTATTATAAAATGGAAAACATAAATGACTTTTCTTCTGTAAGCACTCAGGTATGCTTTGAAATGGGAAAAGAATCTAAACTTACTACTTTTGGACTTAGTCTTAATGGAAAGCTTATTCGCAACAAAATAATAGTTAATTTCAATGAGGAATATTCGGTTGCCGATCTTAATGGTTTGTATTTGATGGATAAACAACAAGAAGCAGAAACTGAAATCAATGTTTATCATCGCAAACCTAATTGTTCTTCTAATCAATTGTTCAAAGGAATACTTGATGATGTAGCAAAATCAAGTTTTGTAGGGCATGTTTTTGTTGATTATGGAGCAAATGGCACAGTAGCTTTGCAAAACAATAAGAATATGCTACTTACCGACAAGGCAAAGGTGAATACACGTCCGTTTTTGGAAATATATAATGATGATGTAAAGTGTTCGCACGGAGCAACCGTAGGACAATTGAATCCTGAGGCACTTTTCTATCTTAGAACTCGTTGTATAAGTGAAAGAAGTGCAAGAATGTTGCTAATGTATGCCTTTTGCGAAGATGTACTCTCGAAAAGCGATATAGAAGAGTTGAAAGAAAATTTGGGAGACTTGATAAAACGTAGATTACAAGGCGAACTGACTGCTTGTGGTAATTGTGTTTTTCAATGCTCTACACCAAAGTTTAAAATTTAACTAAGTATGCGAATCGCCATTTTTGGTAAAAATTGCAAAAAAGAAGACTTGTGTTATATAGAAGACTTATTATCTCAAATAAGTCTTCGTTCTGATAAATTGATTATAGCAAAAGAATTTTTTACTTATTTACAAGACAAAATCACTTTTCCAAAAAATTCTTCAATAGTGGCTTTGGAGGAAGATAAAATATCTACTCAACAAATAGATGTTTTATTTTCTTTGGGAGGAGATGGTACTTTATTAGATACACTCTCTGTTGTAAAAAATTCTTGCATTCCTGTTTTGGGAATAAATCTTGGACATTTGGGATTTCTTACAAGTGTCGGAAGAGCTGATATAAAGAATCTTTTAACCGAAATAGAAAAAGGACATTACAAATTTGAAAAACATAGCGTTTTACAAGCCTCTTGTGAGGCTTTGGTAGGGAAGCGTTTTGCTATAAATGAGGTTTGTGTGCGTTCTCTTTCTCCTGGTGAATTATTGGAAATAGATGCTTACATAGGAGAGGAGTATCTTACAACATATACCTCAGATGGATTGATTGCAACTACACCTACGGGCTCTACTGCTTATTCTATGAGTTGTGGAGGACCTATAATTTCACCTAATTCAAAGTGTTTGTGTATTACTCCAATATCTCCTCACAATCTTACTTTAAGACCGCTTATTATTCCAGATGATTCGCAAATAAAATTCGTAATAAACTCATCAAGAAAAGGTATTTCATTGCATTTTGATTCGCAAATATATCCATTGGAAACTCCAATTTCAATAGAAATATCAAAAGCTGATATGGAATTGAGGTTAATAAGAATGCAAAATCAAACATTTTTCTCAGCAATTAGAAATAAATTGATGTGGGGAACAAATCTAAGACAAAGAAAAAGTAATGATGAATAAAAAAAATGTTGCAGTAATAGGCTCTACGGGTAGTATTGGCAGACAAACCTTAGATATTATTGCTCAACACCCTGATAAATTTTCAGCAGAAGTACTAACTGCAAACACGCAAGCAGATTTGCTTATAGAGCAAGCATTGAAATTCAATCCTAATGTTGTGGTTATTGCCGATAAAACTCAATATGCAAAGGTTAAAGAAGCATTATCGCAAACCGATATAAAGGTTTTTGCAGGAAAAGAAAGCATTGACGATGTTGTTCAAATGGATTGTGTTGATGTTGTCCTTATGGCACTTGTTGGTTTTGCAGGATTATCGCCAACAATCAAAGCAATAGAAAAAGGAAAATTAATAGCGTTGGCAAATAAAGAAACACTTGTCGTTGCAGGAGAGTATGTTATGAGCTTGGCAAAGCAAAACAATACTGCAATCCTTCCTGTTGATTCGGAACATTCTGCAATTTTTCAATGTTTGATAGGGGAAATAAATAATGAAATAAACAAAATATATCTTACTGCTTCGGGAGGACCTTTTAGAAACTTAAATGCAGAGGAACTTTCAAAGGTTAGCGTTGCACAAGCCTTGAATCACCCAAATTGGGCAATGGGAAAGAAAGTTACAATCG
>JAGCLI010000279.1 GCA_017647065.1 Bacteroidales bacterium | reverse complement strand
GTTTTTTTCAAAAAAAACCTTGATTTAGAATTTTTTATCCTTGATTTAATTTTTTCTATCCTTGATTTAGAAATTTCTAAACGAGCTTTTCGTAAAATAAAGTCCGATTTTCTGAAAAATTACCCTTGATTTCGCTCAATTTTGGTCAAGGAACTACTTTTTTTAGCAAAATGAAATTTTCTCAAAATAAAGATTTTTACCTCTTAAAAGTTTGTTTGAAGTTTTTTTGTGCTTTAAATAAATAGTCTTACCTTTGCAAGCAGAATTTTAACGACAATAAAAAATGAAAAGATTATTACTTTTAATTTGCACTCTACTATGTGCAAACGTGCTTTCGGCACAAACAACGTTTTGGATTGGAGATATACAATACGAAATAACATCAACAAATCCTGCGGAAGTAGAAGTAAATAATGCTACTTCAGCAATCACAACCGCAAACATTCCTTCAACAGTAACTTATCAAGAAACAACTTATGATGTTACTTCTATTGGAACTCAGGCGTTCTATGATTGCAGTAGTTTAACATCTGTTAATATTCCTAATAGCGTTACTTCTATTGGAACTCAGGCGTTCGATTATTGCAGTAGTTTAACTTCTATTGATATTCCTAACAGCGTTACTTCTATTGGAGAATATGCGTTCTATTGCTGCAGTAGTTTAACTTCTGTTACTATTCCTAATAGTGTTACTTCTATTGGAAGAAGTGCGTTCTATGGTTGCAGTAGTTTAACTTCTGTTACTATTCCTAATAGTGTTACTTCTATTGGAGAATGGGCGTTCGGTTGGTGCAGTAGTTTAACTTCTGTTACTATTCCTAATAGAGTTACTTTTATTGGAGGTGGTGCGTTTGTAGGTTGTTCTTCTTTGCAAAATGTTACTTGTTTGGCAACAACTCCGCCAACTCTTGAAGACAATACTGTTTTCCCTAATCCTAATACTGCAACATTAACCGTTCCTTGTGGTACATTGGAGGCTTATTCTACTTCTTTTTGGAATATGTTCTTTTCATGCAGAATTTCGGAGAATGTATATAACGTTGAGGTATTTGTAAATGACGAAACGTTTGGCTCGGTTGCTGTTGAGAGTGATTGCTCTACTGCTACGCTTACTGCAACTGCAAACGAGGGTTATGTTTTCCTTTCTTGGAACGACGGAAATACAGAAAACCCAAGAGTTGTTTCTCTTACAAGCGACACAAGTTTTGTTGCAAACTTTGCTTTAATAGATAATTCTTCTTTATTAGAAGCAGAAGCAGAAAGCATTTCTTTCTTCCCTAATCCAACAAAAAGCGAAATTACTTTCAGCCAAGCAATAGAAAAGGTAGAAGTAATCGACCTAACAGGAAAAGCAATCCTTACTTTCTCTAATGCAAAGACAATAAATATTGAATCATTGCCAGCAGGTGCTTATTACTTGCGACTAACAAATGAGGAAAAGACTTCAATGCAGAAAGTGATTAAGCAATAAAGAAAAGCAAAAAGGCTGATTCAAATAATAAGAATCAGCCTTTTATTTTTTTTAATTACTTTTTAAGTTGTTTTTATCTTTAATGTTACTATCTTAATCTATCAATTAAATATCTCTTACGAGCAAAGAAAACAAATCCTACAACACCTAAAAGATTTACTACGGCAGAAACCCAAAACGATGCGTTGTATCCGAAATATTCTACTACGACTCCGCCGATTAAAATGCCTAATCCTACTCCTACGTCCCACGAAATAAGTAAGGAAGAATTAGCTGTACCACGTTGAGAGTGTGGTGCAAGATTTATATACATCGTTTGAAAAGCCGGAAACATGTGTCCGTTGCCTAATCCTATGATAAGGGCTGCTGAATAATAGCCAAAGGAATTATTTACTGCTGCAAAAATAAAATATCCTACAAGAGAAATCAATATTCCTATTGAAGCATTTTCCACTATTTTGCCTTTGCTTAATGATTTATTGCCTATTAAACGTGAACATATCAATCCAAGCGACATAAGCAAGAAAAACAATCCTGTTCCACTTGTTATTCCTAATTGTTCTTTACCATAAATAGCTATGTATGTAGAAAGTATTCCGTAAGAGAAGGCAAAACAAACCATTGTTAGTGATTGACTCCACGATTTCAATAAGAAAAATCTGTCTAACGAGATTACCTTTTTGTCTTTTATCAATTCTCTTTTTCCTAACTTTACTGTGGAATTTATTATCAATCCTATGCCTGCAACAGCCATAGAAATTGCAAATATCAAATCAAAATTGTGAGTTAGTTGATAAATATATATTGCAACCGAAGGGCTGATTGCTGTTGCTATATTGTTACTTAATCCGTAATATCCTATTCCTTCTGCTCTCCTTGAAGGATGCAAAACATCTATTGCAACAGTACTATTTGCAACTGTTGTAGCTCCAAAAGGGGCTCCGTGAAGTGTTCTAACAATTGCAAACAAAAGTAAAGAACCTGCAACTAAATAACCTGCAAAG
>JAGCLI010000020.1 GCA_017647065.1 Bacteroidales bacterium | reverse complement strand
TTTTTTCAAAAAAAATAAAGAAAAAAACAAATAATTCTTTGTTTTATTTAAATATTCCTAAGGGTTTCTATTCCATTGAATTACAATCAGAAAGCAAGACTCTAACAAACAAATTCATCATTGAGTAAAAAAAATATTTCTTTCAAAGTGTCACGTTTTGCACATTTAGCTTGTCTTTATTAGTGAAATGCTTAAAGAAAACAAACTAAAAGAACTAATTGAGCAATGCAAGTGCGGCGAAAGTAAAGCCCAGCATAGCATATTTAATCTCAAAAAAGATGAGTTTTTTGCAATATGTAAACGATACGCATCAAGCTCCTCTGAAGCAGAAGATATGCTTATAGAGGGTTTTACTAAGATTTTCAACAACATTGATTCGTATTCAAACGGCAACTTTAATATTTGGGCAAGGCGAATAATCATTAACAATTGCATAAACGCTTACCACAAGGAGAAAAAAAGACAAGAAAACGAAATAGTAGTAGAAGAATTTCAAGAAACAATAGAAATAGAAAGCGAAGAACAATTTTCTTACGATGACTTACTATACTGCCTTAAACAACTTAACGACAACCAAAGAATAATATTCAATCTATACGCTATTGACGAATATAAGCCAAAAGAAATCGCAGAAATATTAAACACAAACGATGATACAATAAGAACTATAATACATAGAAGCAAAGTAAAACTAAAAAAACTATTAACAGAATTAGAGCTAAGGAGGAAAACAAAATGAAGATAGAAGATTTATTCAAAGAAACAATGAGCAAAGCCAAGCAAAAAGCTCCTGATAACTTGTGGGATAAAATTCAAAACAACATAAATCAAGTACCACAAAATACGAATATTAGTACCAATACCCAAAACATAATAACAAATACAAGTTCTACTTTAAGCACAACCTTAGTTAAAGTAGTTGCAACAACACTTAGCATTGCCGCAGCCTCTGTTGGTGGATACTTAATCTATGACAATCTATCAGAAAACGAAAACACACCAACTCCAATAACACTAACAAAAACAGAAAAACCTCTAAAAAACGAAACAACTATTGACACTACAACTTTAATTGCAACACAACCCACACCTACAACAACGCAAAAAATTGCAGAACCTATCATTACAATAGAAAATACACCTATTGACACCACTACAAAAGCAATACATACACCACAAACAAAGCAAGAAACCACTATAATCACTCCTGAGCAACCAAAAATAGAACCTACCCCTACTCAATCGCAAATCGCAGAAAATAAACCAACAGAAGAAAACATAATAAAAGAAGAAATACCCGTTCAAACAAAAATAGAAGAATTTAATCCAAATATCAGACGACCAAACTTCGTAAGTCCAAACAACGATGGTATAAATGACGTATTTAAAATAGATAATTTAGAGGCATATCCTGATAATGAAATAGTTATTTTTGACAAAAACGGAAGAATTGTCTTTCAAGCAGCCCCTTACAACAACGATTGGGACGCTGCAAACATACAACAAGGCACATATTTCTATAAATTATTGATAAAAGAAGGGCAAAACAAAAAAATATTCAAAGGTTCAATAACAATAATGCTATAAATTGATATTTTTATACTTCTGAAAAACAAAACATTATAAAGACTCTTGAAAAAAAACTTTGATTTTTATTTTGCATTAAAAGCAATATTCTTATTATTGCAAAAAAATTGAAAGACTAAATTATGAAAAAAGGAATACAAAAGAAACGTTCGATAATCAGTTATCAAAACTTACCACAAGAAGCTATTAACTTATTTGAAGAAAAGTATGGAGATGGATATGCCGATTACGCTCAAAAAATAATGAAACCAGATGGCGAACCATTATATGTTGTTCCCTTAGAAACAGATGATGCAGTTTACATGGTAAAGGTTGATGTTGTTATAGATTCTAAGTTTACTGAAGAAGAATTTGATAAAGAAATTTTAGGCACATCAAAGAATGATGACGAAATCGTTAGTGCTCACGCAGAAGAAGAGGAAGAAGAAAAAGTAGGACAAGATAAATTCGTTTTAGTTCACGGAGATTATTCCGAAGTTGGCGATGTTGCTGATGAAGATGACGAAGACGATGAGGAGGATGAAGACTAAAATTCTATAAAACATAAAAAAAGGGGTGTAAAATTTACACCCCTTTTTTTATTGTTTTAAAAGCACTTAGCCACATAAGATAAAATGCCACAAAATGAACACCTTGTTGTCGTTCTATTATAGATTCTGTCATCATATAAACACATAACATCCCTATTGAAAAGAGAATAACCAAACCGCCTTTATTCCAAAAATGCCAACTAAACAATAGCAACATCAATATAAAGAAAATCAACCCTACTACCCCTAATGCAACTGCTATTTGAATGAATTGATTATGCGGATTAAGATAAGTTTTAAAATTTACACCTTTTTCTAAATAAAATTCTTGCACAACGTTTTTCACATCACCCGTTCCTGCTCCAAAAACAAGATTTTTTGCAATCAACTCCCCCGCATTTTTATAGATAAAACTTCTTTGCGACACTGCATTGTTTAGTTTCTTTTCTTTATTGCTATCAATTTGTGTATTTGTTACAACATCATCAAATCTTTTGTTAATATTATTCACTGCAAAAGAACCAAAAACAAACAA
>JAGCLI010000019.1 GCA_017647065.1 Bacteroidales bacterium | reverse complement strand
AACGCTTTTCATATTATCATCAGCATAAATATAATGGTTTTTAATTTCGGGGTAAAGCTCTTTGTTTTTCGCATACATCCCTTATTCATATTTTAAATCTTCATCATTGCGTATTCCTCGGATATTGTTTGCCGTATTTTTGCTCTTAAGAAAATCGACTAATAATCCGTCAAAACTTTCCACAGAAACTCTATCGAAGGATGCAAAAGCAAGTTCAAGCATTTTTAATTTTGTAAACTTATCAAATAAATATTTTTTGTTTTCAAAGAAAAAAAGAGATGTAACTAAGCGTTAAGTATCTTTTTTTGTGTATATTTGCAAGAAAAAAAATTAAAAAATATGATTTTAATCGCTGATGGTGGCTCTACAAAAACCGATTGGGCTTTGGTAGATGGCAAAAATATAAAGACAACTTTTGCTACAAGAGGAATGAATCCTTATAATGTTTCTGTTCAAACAATGAAACAAGAAATAGAAAAAAAGATTTTACCAAATGTTTGTGTGAAAGATGTTGATGAAATATTTATTTATGCATCGGGTTGCTCAGCAAAAGTGAAACAGAATGAAGTTGTAGAATGGTTTAGACCTTATTTTCAAAGTGCAAAGATATGTGTTGAAGGAGATTTATTAGGAGCTGCAAGAGCAACTTGCGGAAGGAGTGCTGCAATTGCTGCAATTCTTGGAACAGGTTCTAATTCATGTCTTTACGATGGAGAGAATATTGTGGAAAATGTAGCATCGCTTGGATATGTTCTTTGTGATGAGGGAGCAGGAACAAATATTGGACGATTGGTTCTTAGAGATTATTTAAGAGGACGTATGCCTGAGGATTTAATGCAAAAGTTTGCAGAACAATATCCGGGAGAAGAATCAGATTTTCTAAATAAACTATACAAAGAAGAAGCTCCAAATTATTACGTTGCTTCATTTGCACGCTTTGCAATAGAAAATAAATCAATGCCTTACTGCAAGGGTGTGATAATGCAAGCGTTTGATTCATTTTTTAAAGAACAAATAACTTATTATACCTCATATAATAAATACGTTATAAATGTCGTTGGAAGTATAGCTTGTTTGGCAACAGAGGAACTAAAAGAAGTTGCAAAAAAATATAATATGGAGATAAACAATGTTGTAAAAGCACCGCTTAAAGCACTTGTTGAATATCACATACAATAAGAATACGCACAAAAAACATTCATTTTATATTTTAATCAAGTTTTTTTGCGTACATTTGCAAAGGATTTATAAGATAAAATAAAATATATATCAAAGATGAGTAAGATAGACGTGCTTCTCGGTTTACAATGGGGAGATGAAGGAAAGGGAAAAGTAGTTGATGTTTTAACACCAAAATATGATATAGTAGCAAGATTTCAGGGAGGACCTAATGCAGGACACACACTTGAGTTTGATGGAATTAAACATGTGTTACACATAATTCCTTCTGGTATTTGTCATAAAGAAAAGATAAATATAATTGGAAATGGTGTGCTTATAGAACCGTTGATTTTTGAAAAAGAAATCTCAACCTTAGAAGAAATTGGTTTTGCCCCTACAAAAAACTTGTATATATCTAAAAAAGCACATTTAATATTACCAAGCCATCGTTTATTAGACGCTGCAAATGAAGCATCAAAAGGAGAAAGAAAAATAGGCTCTACTTTAAAAGGAATAGGCCCTGCTTACACCGATAAAGTTGCACGAACAGGTTTAAGAGTAGGCGATATATTGTCTAAAAACTTTGCTTCTAATTATGAAAAGACAAAACAAAATCATCTAAGAACTATAAAATCATTAGGATTTGAAGAAAACTCTTTTCAAATTGAAGGCTTAACTTTGGCAGAGTATGAAGAAAAATGGCTAAAGTCTTTAGAAAATTTAAAAAGATTTAATATCATAAACAGCGAATACTATATCAATCAAGCATTAGATGAAGGTAAAAAGATATTAGCAGAAGGAGCTCAAGGAAGTATGTTAGATATTGACTTTGGTTCTTATCCTTTTGTGACATCTTCAAATACTATTACGGCAGGAGTTTGTTCTGGTTTAGGAATTGCACCATCAAGAATAGGAAAAGTATTCGGTATTTGTAAAGCTTATTGTACAAGAGTTGGTAGTGGACCATTCCCAACAGAATTGTTTGATGAAGACGGAGAACAACTAAGACAAAAAGGAAGAGAATTTGGTTCTACAACAGGAAGACCAAGACGTTGTGGTTGGTTTGATATACCTGCTTTAAAATATGCTTGTATGTTAAATGGCGTTACACATCTTATGTTAATGAAAATAGATGTGATGAACGAATTTGAAACAATAAAATATTGCGAAGAATATATAATAGATGGTGAACGTACAATGGAATTACCATTTGATATGGAACAAACAATGCAACCCGTATATTCTTCTTGTAAAGGTTGGCAAAAAAATGTTGAAGGTATAGATAAATATGAAGATTTACCAGAAAATATGCGTCAATATATATCTAAATTAGAAGAAAAAACAGGATTGCCGATAGTTTTAGTATCTACAAGTCCAAATCGTAAGGATACTATTATTAGAACAGAAATTTAAATAAATAAAATAAATAATTTATGAGACGAATCATATTAGCAACATTATTATTGACTATTTCATTAGGACTTAACGCTCAAAAGTTGCGTAATTCTGATATTCCGCAAGAAGTTAGATTAGGATTAGAAAACACCTATTCTGATTACAAACTTCAAGGCTGGTATTTTGAAACAGGACAATATGTTGCAGAAATAAGTATAGATGAACAAATAGGATGAGTGTTTTTAACCGCAACAGGAAATTGGCAATTCACTATCTTTAATGTAGCAGAGCAAGAATTACCTACATTAGTAGCAAATTATTTTCTAAATAATTATCCAGGATATCGTATAAAAAAATCAGAATACATAGAAGATTTTTCAGGTGATAACTATTATAGATTGATTATTGCAATGAAAGGAATTGGTCAAACAGAGTATGAAATGATATTTGACCCAAGAGGAAAACTTACAAAGACAAATGCACCTGATCCAGACTTTGTTAAAAAAGATTATATTTCAAGATTAAATCCAGAAGCCATAGAATACAGACAAAAAAAGATGGCAGAAAGAGCGGAAATGGATGGAAGCGGATTGGAAATTAGAATAGAAGATGACGTAAAAAGTGCAGGAAAGAAAAAATCCAAAGACGTGGAAATAGATGTTCCTGAATCGTT
>JAGCLI010000278.1 GCA_017647065.1 Bacteroidales bacterium | reverse complement strand
AAGCATAACTCAAAGAAAACGAAAAGATTAATGGGATAGAAGAATATAAAACGACATATTCTATACTTAATGAAGCACTAACGGCTTTAGATGATGAAAAAAGGAAGAAGAATAAAAAAACGCTATCTTTATTAGTCATTCCGTACATTTATTTAGCGTTGGACTATTTTTTTATTGATCTAGCAAATAGTATTACAATATTTATAATATTATTTGTAATTTCGCTCATAGCCTACATAGTTTCAAATGTTCACGATAATGACAGAAAATGGCAAGAAGAATATTTAATGCAGTACGCATCAAGTAAATGTCGTAATCGAGAAAACCTGTTATCAACACACCTTATTTCAATGGTTTGGTATCAAAGAAATGTGTCAGATTGTTGCATAATTGCTTATAGAGAAAAGCATAAACTTCCTATTAATTACAAGTGGCATAACCTAAGAAGAGATTAATACAATAAATAGTAATTTAGCCAACCTACCACTAGTAAGTTGGCTTTCTTCGCTTTAGAACATTCCCTTAGGCATATACTGTTTTAGAATGTTTAGAGGGATTGTTTTAGGAGAATTTGTTGCTCTTTTAACTAATTTCTTCTTTTCCATAAATCATGATTTTTAAGTGACACTATAATTTATCTATAAGATTATATTTAGCATTGCGAATTTCTCAAAATAGAATTCAGTTGAAATAGGATTATACACAAACAGGAATCGAGTAGTGTTCGTACATATACATTATACAGAAATAGGTTAAAAAGAAATGTTTTAAAATTGGATTCTGCTTGATAAATGTGTACCTTTACAGCACGCTTATTAAAGAATAAGCGATAATAAAATACATTGTTAAACTCAACTTCGGAGCTTACTTCTGTGTAAACCCAAAGGTAAACCAAGGCGAAATTAGACAGAAACAGAAAAGCAGAACTGCTTGTAAGGCACAATAGCTCAGTTGGTTGCAATCAGAATCTTACTTCTGATTGGCGTAGCGGATAAAGGACTGAAAATCCTTGTGTCCCCGGTTCGATTCCTGGTGACACCACAAAGAAGAGGTTTCTAAAATTTTAGAAATCTCTTCTTTTTTTATTTAATTCAAAAAAAAGAAAATAAATAGAGGCTGATTCAAGATGTTGTGAATTATATAGAATAATAAAAGGAGTGAATTAATCACTCCTTATTATGTTGCAATTATTATATTATTTTGTTTGCTAATGCCTTTAAGTCTATTCCTCCAAAATTACCAGAAGACATCATTAGTATGTTTTCTTGATTTTGGCTGTTGTTAATTACAAATTCTTCAACTTCTTCTTTTGTTGTAAAGACTTGTAATCCTTCTTTTGCAAAACAAGAGTATATTAAATTTTTGTCAAGGTTTGGAAGACGTTTGAGTTCAAGTGCGTGAGAATTGAAATAGATAGCGGCATTATCTGCTAAATCCATACAGCCTTTATATTGAGAGAGAAATTCTTTTGTAAGAGAAGAAAAAGTATGCAATTCCATAACTGCGGTTAATTTTCTATTAGTAAATTGGTTTTTCATGGCTTCTACTGTTGCTTTTAATTTTGATGGAGAGTGAGCAAAATCAGTGTAGAAGGCTTGTGTTGGAGTTTCTGCTATTAGTTCCAAACGTTTTGATGCTCCTTTGAAAGATTGTATTGCTTTAAGAAAATCTTCGTTTTTTATACCTATTTGTTCAAGGGCAATCATAGCAGCAGAAAGATTTATTAGGTTGTGTTTTCCAAAAATTTTCAAAGGATATTGTTTTGCCAAATCTTCGCTAAGTTCTTTGTATGGAAATTTTTTTATGTCTGCTCTTGCATTGTTTGCAATTTTAGTGATGTTTTCATCGTCTTGGAAATATACTAAACTACCATTTTCTTCTATCTTGTCAGCAAAGATTTTAAATTGTTCTACATATATATCAAAGGTTGGAAATACATTTATATGGTCCCAAGCTATTCCGTTAATAATTGCAATGTTGGGTTTGTATAGATGAAACTTTGGTCGTAAATCCATAGGGGAGGAAAGGTACTCATCTCCTTCTAATACCATATATTTGGCATCACTTATTTTTACCATTACATCAAATCCTTCAAGTTTTGCACCTACCATATAGTCTGTTTCAATACATAGTTGTTGCATTACGTGAAGAATCATAGCTGTAATAGTTGTCTTTCCGTGACTACCTCCTACAACAATGCGTGTTTTATCCTTACTTGCCTCATATAGATATTCAGGATAAGAATATATTTTCAGTCCTAATTCTTTTGCTTTTAATAATTCGGGATTATCACTTTTTCCGTGCATACCAAGAATTACAGCATCTAAATCGTTTGTTATTTTTTCTGGATTCCAACCTATAGATTCTGGTAATAAATCATAAGCCTTTAAACGAGAAAGTGCAGGGTCGTGAATTTCATCATCAGACCCGCTTACTTTATATCCTTTTTGTT
>JAGCLI010000277.1 GCA_017647065.1 Bacteroidales bacterium | reverse complement strand
TTCAACATTTGATTGCAAAGATACATAAAAAAGAATAAAGACTTGCAAATAAAAAATAAGTAATGTTTTATTTTACATTTTTTTATTGAAAATTTGTCAATTCGCTAAAAAAGTGTATTTTCGCAATCTGAAATCATTAAATAATTTAGAGTATGAAGAAAATTGTATTATCATTTTTAGGATTATTTGCGGCTTTTGCAGTAGGAGCACAAACTCCAGAGTTTGTTTCAACACAGCCTGCAAACAAGAATGTCGTTATTGAAGAGTACACAGGTATAAACTGTGGATACTGTCCAGACGGACATAAAATTGTAAAAAAATATGAAGAAGATAATCCAGGAAGAGTGTTCGGAATCAACGTACACGCAGGAGGTTATGCTGCAATGTACACAACCCAATGGGGGAATGCTTTAATGAACCAAACAGGACTTCAAGGTTTCCCTTCAGGAACAGTAAATAGACACGTATTCTCTGGTTCTGTAACAGCATTAGGAAGAGGTGAATTTGTTTCTGCAGGAAATCAAATTCTTGCACAACAATCTTTTGTAAACGTTGCAGCACAAGCTACAATAGATGCAACAGCAAGAACTATGACTGTAAATGTTGAAGCATACTACACAGCAGATGCAGAAACTGCATCAAACAAATTAAACGTTGTTTTAGTACAAGACAGCATCATAGGACCACAATCAGGAGCAAGTGGCAATCCTTCTCAAGTTACTTCTGATGGACAATACATTCACATGAGTATGTTGAGAGATATGATCACAGGTCAATGGGGTGAAGACATTACAGCACCTGCTGGTTCAAGCGTTATTCCTGCTGGAACTTTGATTCAAAGAACATATACTTACAATATTCCTGGTTCAATTAGCAATGAATTAGTAAAACTTGGTCATTTAAGATTGATTGTCTTTATTACAAGAGATCAACAAGAAATATACACAGGTTCAGAATGTATTCCTACAGTTACAAATCTTCCAGAACTTGCAGCAATGTCAACAACAATGTCTGCACAAGGTCAAAACGGTTGTAACGATTTAGCTTCTCTTGCTTTAAAAGTTTACAACTATGGAGCAAATGAAATAACAAATATGCAAATTGCTTATGGCTCTGCAGTATCAGGGGAACAAACTTTTGATTGGACAGGAAGCATTACATCAGATCAAGAAGTTTTTGTTGAATTACCAGAAGTTCCTGTAACAGTTGGCCAAAATACAAACGTATTTGCTAAGATAGTTTCAATCAATGGAACAGCAATAACTGATGCACAAAAAACAGCAACAATTAAAAAAGATGCTCCAAAAGAAGGAAATGGAGATAAACTTAAAATTATCATAAAAACAGACCAATACGCTTCCGAATGCAGTTGGAAACTTTCTGACGGAAATGGAAACGTATTAGAAGATAAATCATATTCAGGTAATTCTATTAAAAGAGATACTGTAATAGTTCCATTAACTGAAACAGGTTGCTATGTATTTGAAATATTTGACTCATACGGAGATGGAGGTACAACTTACAAAATTTACGATGGTTCAGAAACAAGATTAGTAAACGGAACAGGTTCTTCATACGATGATTACAAAGCAATAGATATTAAAATACTTTCATTAGTAGGATTAGAAGAAGCAGAAGGTGCAATACTTCAAACATTGGCTTATCCAAACCCTGTTAATGATATGTTAAATCTTGAAATCTCTATGTTAGAATCAACTCACGCTAATATTTCTGTTGTAGATATGTTAGGAAGAGAAGTGATTTCATTAGGAGAAGTTGCATTAGCAACAGGAAACAACAAATTTGAAATCAATACATCAAACTTAAGCAATGGAGCTTACTTTGTTAAGATAATATCTAACTCAGGTATCACATCAAAGAAAATATCTGTAAATAGATAATAAAGATATACTTAAATAAAGCAAAGAAAAAAAGGATTTTTTCATTGAACAAATCCTTTTTTTCTTTGCTTTATTTTGTTTTTTCTTTGAAAAATTAAATTAATTCTAAGACTTTTTTTACTTCTTCTATTTTTCTGTAATCCGTTTGTGTGATTTTGTATTCTTCTTCGGCTGAAATAGCCCCCATTGACACTCCTTCTTTTCTGTAAGTCATAAGACTATCGATTTGAACTTTGCCAGAAAGATGAAAATTTCTTATTCCAACGCTATGAAATTTAGAAACATTTTCTGCATTTATTCCGCTGCCGACCATAATCTCTATTTTGTTACCATAAAGCTCTTGTGCTTTTCTTATATTTTCAAATCCTTCAACTGCTTTGTTTGCTCCGCCTGAGGTAAGTATTCTTGTGCAACCACAATTGATTATTTGTTCAATTGCTTCAAAATAATCTCTACTTAAATCTACTGCTCTGTGAAAGCAAACTTGCATATTCCCAGCACTTTCCACTAAACGCATTGTCCTTTGATAGTCGATTTGTCCATCGGGAGTTAGTAATCCAAAAACAACTGCTTCAACGCCAACAGTTTTGCAAAACTCTATGTCTTTTTTCATTATTTCAAATTCCAAATCTGAATAAAGAAAATCTCCATGTCTTGGTCTAATCATCACAGCAGCAGGGATTTTCAATCTTTCTTTTGTCATTTGAATCAATGCTGCAGAGGGTGTTGTGCCTCCTTCTGCGAGATTGTCGCATAATTCTACTCTATTTGCACCTCCTTTTTCGGCTTCTAAGCCCGATTGTAAGGTTCCTATGCAAGCCTCAATCTTAAATAAGTTTGTTTCTTTTTTCATATAATTCTTTTTCTAATTTTGCTATTTTTATTAAATGATTTTTATATCCTTGACTTTCAGGGTTAAAGGCTTTGTGTTGTTTCATTGAATGTAGTCTGCTATAATCTTTACAAAGATTTATAGTTGTATCTGAAAACAAGTGAGTTGCAAATTTTTCCCAAATATAATCTATTGCAATTTAAGAAGGGTGAAGCATATCTTCTTGATAAAATCTATAATCTCTAAGTTCGTCCATAACAATCTCGTATGCAGGGAAGTATGAACAATTATTTATAGAATTGCATATTTGATTTGTCGCTAAATGTAGAGCACTTTTGCTTATGAGGTTTTCTCTATATCCTTGTTTCCAATGTCTTATAGGAGAAACTGTAAGAATTATTTTGATATTAGGGTTTATTTTTCTTATTTTATTGATAGTTAGACTTGTATTCTCTACTATCTCATCTACGGTTAAAAGTCTTTTGTCAATAAGTTGTGGATTTAATTTGTGGCAATTGCCTAATATTTTACTATTTTCTTTTAAAAAGAATACCCAAGCAGTTCCTAAGGTAATAATTAACCAATTTGTTTCTTTTAAAAAAATATTTGCTTTTGTAATTCCTAAATTTATAGTTTGCAATAGGTTATTGCTGTTTTCATTTCTAAAAACTCCGTGATGTTCATAGGAATACCAAAATTCGTTTACTTTGACTAAATCCTCTGAAACCAAGAATTTTAGATCTATTATTCGATTTAAACTACTGCAAATTGAAAATGGATTGTATAAAATGCCGAAAGGATTTATTAAAGTTTCAAATCCGTTTATTGATAGTTTGTTTCCAATGTTTTCTGTAAAACACGAGCCTAATAACATTATTTTATCTTTATGTGAAATGTTGTTCTCGTGCTTCAAAATAGGAATTTGTGTAGTGAAATTCATAACTAAAATTTAAAATTTAAAATTTTTGAATCACAAAATTACGTATAAAAATATAAAATTCAAAATAAAATAGTACCTTTGCAAGATAAAATTTTTTGAATTTATGGAAAATAATCAAATCGCAACAGTAGAAACTGCAAAAGAGTTAGGCTTATTGCCTGAGGAATATGATAAAATTAAAGAATATTTAGGCGGTCGTTGTCCTAACTATGTTGAATTGAGCATTTATTCTGTTATGTGGAGTGAACACGCTTCATATAAGAACTCAATCAAATATTTGAAAACCTTACCAAGAGAGGGAAAACAACTTTTAGTTGCCCCTGGTGAAGAAAACGCTGGTATGGTTGATGTTGGAGAAGGAATAGCTTGTGTTTTCAAAATAGAATCTCACAATCACCCTTGTGCAGTTGAACCTTTCCAAGGTGCAGCGACTGGAGTTGGTGGAATAAATAGAGATATCTTTACAATGGGAGCACGACCTATTGCTCAATTAAATTCTTTACGATTTGGTGATTTAAATAACCCTCATACACAATGGTTATTGCGAGGCGTAACAAAGGGAATCTCTCACTATGGAAATGCTTTTGGTGTTCCTGTTTTGGGAGGAGAAGTTTTCTTTAACGATAGTTTTGAAAACAATCCTTTGGTCAATGCAATGAGCGTTGGAATAATGAAAAAAGAAGAATTAATAAAGGCAGTAGCAAAAGGGAAAGGTAATCCAATTTATATTGTGGGCTCTGCAACAGGTAAAGATGGTATTCACGGTGCTACTTTCGCCTCTGCTGACGTTACAGAGAACACTGCTGATGATATTCCTTCAATTCAAGTTGGTGATCCTTTCCAAGAAAAACTTCTATTAGAAGCTACTTTGGAATTAGGTAAGAGTGGAGCAATTGTTGGTATGCAAGACATGGGTGCTGCAGGAATCATTTGTTCTACTTCTGAGATGAGTGAAAAGGGTTCTTCGGGAATGAAAATTGATTTAGACAAAGTGCCTTTAAGACAACAAAACATGGAAGCTTGGGAGATACTTTTGTCGGAAAGTCAAGAAAGAATGTTGGTTTGTGTTGAAAAAGGAAAAGAAGAAATTGTAGAAAAGATATTTGCAAAATGGGATTTGAATTGTGCAAAAATTGGAGAAGTGATAGATGAAGATATGCTTTATTTCTATCATAAAGGCAATTTAGTTGCACAAGTGCCTGCTGCTTCTTTGGTATTAGGAGGTGGGGCTCCTGTTTATGATAGAAAATATGCTGAACCTGCATATTATAAACAAACATTTGAATTTAATAAAGATAATGTAAAGGAACCAGATATAAAAGAAGCGAAAAAAATTGCTCAATATTTGGCTTCTCATCCTAATATTGCTTCAAAACGTTGGGTTTATGAACAATATGATTCAATGGTAGGAACAAAAAATATGTCAACCAATAGACCATCAGATGCAGGTATAGCAAATGTTAAGGGAACTAATAATGCGATAGCGATGACTTGCGATTGCAATTCTCGTTATGTTTATTCTGATCCGTTTGTAGGTACTCAAATAGCAGTTTCTGAGGCTGCAAGAAATATAGTGTGCTCAGGAGGAGACCCATTAGCTGTAACAAATTGTTTAAACTTTGGAAATCCATACAATGAAAATACTTATTGGCAATTTGTTAAAGCAATAGAGGGTATGAGTACTGCTTGTAGAAAATTTAACACACCTGTTACAGGAGGAAATGTTAGTTTCTATA